>NZ_JBHXVG010000014.1:0-3157 GCF_042672405.1 Streptomyces sp. NPDC127197
CCCGCACCAGCCGGTTCGCCGACGCACGGGGCCGTGGCCCGCACCCGGGCCCGCGGCCTGTCGGTCCGGCGCCGGGCGGTCACCCGGGGCGCTCCATCTCCGGTTCCACCCCGGCCCGCGGGTCACGTGACCGCATGGACGCCCAGGGGCGAATCGCAGCCTGGTGTGCTGCGCAAAGTGATCGGCAGCCCGACCACTGACGGGTGGACTTGTCCGAAGGGTTCGGGTAGCGGCTGCTGGGGATGTTGCTGGACCGGGCACACGACCTTCCGCCCGTCAGGGAGCCGGCGCCGGATTCGTTGGTGATCTCGACGACGTCGAAGCCAGCGAGCGTGGCGTACAGCTCGAGTTCACGTGGGCCGAGGACGCAGCGGCGGATCACGTCGTGGGCCTCCTCACCGGAGTCGAACACCCAGGGGCGGCGCATGGTGTTGGTCTGCGTCCGCAGGTCCCACTCATAGCTGTGATGGTCACGGTGGCAGTCCTGCAGAGTCTCGACGCGGGCCTGTTGCGGACAATGGGTGCTCGGTCGGGGCGAACGGGGAGCACAGGACGAGGAGGGTCCCAGGATGGGCGTGCGCGGCGCCGCGGCGCGGACCGGCCGCCTCAGCCGCGCAGCCCGTCCAGCCTGCGCCGGGCCGGGAGATGCAGGATTGGCGCCCAGGACATTACTCCCCGTGCCGGCGAGCGTCGGTCCCCCGGGGATCACCGTGACGCCGGCGCCCGGCTCGGTGGGCAGGGGTCACAGGACCGGGCATACGCTGCAGGAGGGGGCGTACGTGAAAGCGCTGACCCCAGACGCCTGAAGCGGCGACCTCGTTCATCCTCAGCGCGCCGCCCTGCAGGAGGTACGTCATGGATCACGAGCCCTTGCCCTCCGCGGACCGCGCCGAGGTCCGTATCATCGCGGCGACGCCGGAGGCCGCTCGTCGCGTCGCCGCAGTGCTTCGCCGCTGCTTCTACTCGACCGAGCAGCGCAGCTATCCCGCTGGCCGCGAGGGCGCAACCCGTCTCCATCTCACCGTCGACACGACGCACGCCGCGGAGCCTGCACGGTCCTGGCTGGCAACCAGCCAGTCGTCCTTCGAAGACCACCAATATTCGGGCGAGGTGTGACAGAACCGTGAAGGCCGCTGAAGCCCAGCCCCACATACGCGCCCGCACCGCCAGCCACCACCCGGAGAACAACAGCCATGGCGACTCTGCGTGAACGCAAGACCTACCGGAAGGCGGTCATGGATTCTGTGTACGAGGCCGTCGAACGCAACCGCCCGGAGGTCAGCGGAGCCACACTCCGTGACAAGCTTCGCATACCCGACGAGGACCTGTCCGCAGCCTGCGCCTACCTGGCCGGCGAGGGCCTGATCACCGTCGACTGGACATCGCACAAGACACCCGCGACCATCTCGCTGACCCATGAGGGCATTCGGTTCATGGAAGAGCAGGAAGAACGCGGCTGAAACACAGCGAAAGCATCCTGCCGTCACGGCCGCCCGCTCAATGGCACCCGACGGCGAGTTCGCACGCCGCACTATTTCGGGTTCCGTTCCCGTACGGGGGCTGGATCCGGTAGGACACGAGGTGTGACGCGCAGGCAACTCACCGACGAACAGTGGAAGTTCATCGAGCCGGTCCTGCTGATCGGCGGGTTCGGCCCGTACCCCGAGCGGCTGCGGGAGCAGTTCGAGGGGGTGATCTGGCGGTTCCGCACCAGCAGCCAGTGACGGGAGATGCCCAGCGAGTTCGGTCCGTGGCCGACGGTCTACGGCCGGTTCCGGGTGCGGAGGGACGCCGGCGTCTTCACCGCGCTGCTGGAAGGTGTGATCGCCGAGGCCGCCCGCCAAGGGAAGACGGACTTGTCCCTGGTCAGCGTGGACTCCACCAGTGCCCGCGCCCACCACGACGCCGCCGGGATGCGCACCGGCAAGGAGGTCATGGACGCTCTTGAGGAAGCCGCTGCCGAGCAGGAGCGGGTCCGGCAAAAGGGGGCGGCCCGCCAGAACAGAACGGGCAGGACGGTGACGACCCCGAGCATGAGCGGCGGCACATCAGGCGACGGCGCAAGCTCCGCTTGAAGGAAGCCCTGCTCGGCAGATCCCGTGGTGGGCTGACAAGCAAGGTTCATCTCGCCGCGGACCGCAAGTGCCGTCCGTTGTCACTCGTCCTGACCGCAGGACAGGCCGCCGACAGCCCGCAGTTCGTCCCCGTGCTGCAGAAGGTGCGGGTCCGTCTGCCTGTCGGCCGTCCCCGAACCCGGCCTGACGCTGTCGCCGCGGACAAGGCCTACCCATCCCGCGCCAACCGCTCTTACTTGCGGAAACGCAACATCAAGGCAGTCATCCCGGAGAAGAAGGACCAGGCCGCCAACCGGAAGAAGAAAGGCAGCCGGGGAGGCCGACCCACAGACCACGACACCGATCTCTACAAGGAGCGGAACACCGTCGAGCGCCTGATCAACAAGCTGAAGGCCTGGCGGGGCATCGCGACTCGATACGACAAGACGCCCGAGAGCTACCTCGCCGGGCTTCACCTGCGTGCCTCGATGATCTGGATCAACGACCTCCTGAAGGAAACTGGTTGATCACGACATCACACCAATCCACAGGTGATGCAGAGCGCCTGCTCCTGCCCGATGCGGGCTGTCCCGCAGCAGGCCGTCCAGCGGCCCGCCCACCAGTTCGGCGCAGCGCTGCCCCGGCCGCGGGCCGGGGTGAGGGTCGTCGGGCCGACGCCGTAGACCGGGCCTCGCAGCAGCCGCGCATCGTCGCTGTCCATGCCGTCCAGCCACCACCGACACATCCGGAGGCCACCAGCGGGGCTGTACGGCCTGGACGGCGGGCAGCCGGCCGCTGCGACGCGTGAGCTGTGGCAGCGCCTGGACGAAGCCGAACACGTCGGTCGGCGCGGGCGAATGAAGACGCCGACCGGAGGAGGTCGGAGCTGGCGCGATCTCCTCCGGTCACACAGAAGGGGCAGCCTCCGTCGATCCCCATGACGGGTGACCGCCTTGCCGGGGTACTGTCACCCTCACTCGCCCCCGGACGACTCTTCACCCTCGGTTTTCGGTGCCTCCGCCTCAGCCGCCGGCTCCTCGCCTTCGACCGGAGTCGTCTCAGGCTCCTGAGGCGCCTGTTCGGTCTCCGCTTCAGCTGTGGGC
>NZ_JBHXVG010000014.1:3255-213404 GCF_042672405.1 Streptomyces sp. NPDC127197
GCTGTTCGCCTTCGGCAGGGGCCGCCTCGGGTTCCGCGGTCTCGCCGGCCGCGGGAGCCTCCGCCTCCGCAGCCCCTGCGGTCTCCGCCTCAGCCGCCGGCTCCTCGCCCTCGACCGGAGTCGTCTCAGGCTCCTGAGGCGCCTGTTCGGTCTCCGCTTCGGCTGTGGGCTGTTCGCCTTCGGCAGGGGCCGCCTCGGGTTCCGCGGTCTCGCCGGCCGCGGGAGCCTCCGCCTCCGCAGCCCCTGCGGTCTCCGCCTCAGCCGTCGGCTCCTCGCCCTCGACCGGAGTCGTCTCAGGCTCCTGAGGCGCCTGTTCAGTGTCGCTCATGTGTTCACCTCCTCTCACGGCGCATGGTCAATGACTACTGGCGTCGATCGCGCGGGCGTCACCGAGGTCCAGTAGCACATGGTTTCATGCGAGTTACTACTTTTGTCCTATTCCTCGAGGGTGAAGATGTCAACGGGCTTCGGGAAGGTGCAGGTGCGGACACCGGACCACGGCGGGGTCCCGCCGCGGCCCCTCGGCCCCAGATTCGCTTCGGCCCGCTGAAGCAGGTCGGCGCGGCCGGTCCTCACGTCGGCAGCGTGGGCCTTCGCGCCGCCCCCTTACTGCACGTTGGTGGTCTGACGCCCGGACAACGGTGCATCGTTGGTGCTGAAACGGCACAGTCCCTGTGTTGTCACACATGCCGACGTCACGTTCCGTGCCTCATGTGCCGCCCGTGGCGGCCGGCCGCGACACCCCCGGACGCTGTCACCGCGGTACACCGCACAGTGGGTCAGCCGGAGCGGTGACATTCGGCAACCCGCCTGCGTCAGGCAGCGAGTTGGGCGGCCTCCTCCCGACCGGGGGCCGAAGGGGGCCACGGTATCCCGGACTGGCCGCGGCGTCGGCATCGAGAGCGAGATCCTCCATGGCGCGCGCCAGCTGCTTGTACCCGTAGCGGTGCCAGTCCATGACCTCGCCAAGCATGACGACGTCTCACCGGTCGGCCACCGTGCTGATCCGTTCGGCCAGGAGCGGCCACCGGTCGTCGGGGCGCCCGTCCCCGTCCTGTATCCCGCCCGTGCCGACGGTGTCCGGTTGGAGTCGAGGACGGGCCGCGCCGTCACCTCGCTCTGGATGGATTCGGCAGGACACCAGCGTTCCGGTCATCGACCAGATTCACCCCACCTGGTACGTCACGCCTTCGGTACGCGGTGGGTCAGGAGCGGGTGGTGGGTGCCGCGGGAAGCAGGGCCCCAGCCGCACGGACGGTCGTCGGAAGAGAGCCGTGCACGGTCACGTCCAGGCGCGCGAGCCGCAGCACCAGCGCCTCGCACGCCTCCGTCATCACGACCTCGTCGTAGAGCGCAGAGCAGGCGATGGTGTGCTCGAACAGGACCTCGGTGTGCACGGAGCCCCAAGTACCGTCCTCGCGCTGCGCTTTCCCCGACAGCAGCAGATGGTCGTGGAGCAGGGGCATCCCCGAACGGGCCTCGTAGCGGCGGAAGCGCGCGGCGACCAGGCCGTGTGCGGGGCGGGTGCGATCAATGCCGCGGGCCCTGGGCCGGATGACGCCCGCCCTGGTCCCTCGATCCACTCCAGCACCACGGCAATCGCGCGCTCGTGCGCGACCTCGTCGCCCGCAGGGTCTTTTCATCACCGAGCGCCCACAACAGGTAGAGGGTCGGCTGCAGGCGGAAGACGAGGTCGACTCCGGTGACCTTGACCTTGCGACCGAGCGCCCCCCACGCCGCCGCCGGGCTGTCCCCCGCGGCCAGCCGTTCGGCGACGATCCGGGCGGCGTGCGGGTGCCGCCCCTGACCGAACAGGTTGCGCAGCTGCGCCTCGGTGACCTCGTCCCCGGCCGACAAGCCGAGGATCGCAAGGGCTGCGGCCCATCCATATCCCGGGCGGGACACCAGCCTCCTCCTGTGGCGTCACCCAGGGGTGCGGGCCGGGCGGCGGCCGTCACCGACAACGACGTGCCGCAGGTAGTACCGGTATATCTGCCCGGCGCTGATCTTCTTGATATCCATCACGAAGGTCACGCCACAGGGCGGGAGCGAGGGCCGAGCTTACTTGCCGAGTGGGAAGCGGCCGCGGCCGGACAGCGAGTGTCATCACTCTCGGCGAAGCGGCCTGTCAGCCAGGTGTGGCCGTATTCGCGCATCCAGGAGTCGAGGACGTTGCCCAGGAGGGCCTGTGCGGCGGCGTCCCTGCCGTCGGTGAGGCAGTCGACGGCCTCTTCGACGAGACGTACTCGGCCAGCGGTTGACGGATCGTTTCGTCCCGCGACCTGCCCGCCGGGCCATGACGGCGCGGACGGTGCCGGCAGTGCCGCCGCCTTTGCCCCTGGGGGCTCGCCATTCCACACGGCGACCAGCCGGTCTCCGCGTTCGAGGAGTACGGCGTTGGCGGCCTCGTACGCCTGCCGGTTAGTACTGCAACCGCATCTGCGGGTAGTGACCTCGGCGTTTGTAGTGGGAGCGGCGGGCACGGGCCTGACTGCGTCTGCGGAAGCGTGACCAGCGCAGATAGTGGTCGTTGGTATGACGGCGGGATGTGATGACGACCTGCCCGATCAGTCGGCGGATCTCCGGGACACTGAGCGGTACGAGGTCGTGTTCGTCCTCTGCTGTGCCCCTTTTGCGGCTTCCGAGGCACGGACGGCGGTCAGATAGGCGAGCGCGCCGCCATGGAGAGCGTGATGTGCCGGTACTGGGCTTGATCCGCTTTGGCGGACATCCGAGATCAGGGGTTGAGTCCCCGGAAGGATGTCCACCATGGAGAGCATGGGGAAGAAGAAGCCGCGTCCTCGCCGCTCGTTCACGCCGGAGTTCAAGGCCGAGATCGTCGAGCTGTGCCGACGTGGGGACCGCTCGGTCGGCCAGGTCGCCAAGGACTTCGACCTGACCGAGACCGCGGTGCGCGACTGGGTCAAGCAGGCCGAGGTCGATGCCGGCGAGCGCGACGGCCTGACCAGTAGCGAACGCGAGGAACTGGCCCAATTGCGGCGGGAGAACCGCCGCCTGCGGGAGGACGTGGAGATCTTCAAGCGGGCCACGGCTTTCTTCGCGAAGGAGACCCGGTGACGGTGCATCCGTTCATCGAGGCGGAGAAGCAGGCGGGCCACAGCGTCAAACGCGCATGTGAGCTGCTGAAGGTCTCCCGTGCCGCCTTCTACGCCCGCCGCACCGGCGCCCCCGGCCCCCGGGCCGTGCGCGATGCGGAGCTGACCGAGCAGATCACCGCCGTCCACGGGCAATCCCGCGGCACCTACGGAGCCCCGCGCATCCACGCCGTCCTCGAGCGGGAAGGCACGGCCTGCGGCCGCAGACGCATCGCCCGCCTGATGCGGGCCGCCGGGCTCGCCGGCCGCCACCGCAGAGGACGACACCGCACCACCATCCCCGACCCGCACGCCGCCGCCCGCCCCGACCTGGTCCTGCGCGACTTCCGGCCCGATCCCACCGCGACCGACGCCCGCTGGTGCGGCGACATCACCTAATCCCCACCGAGGAGGGCTGGCTCTACCTGGCCACCGTCATCGACATCGCCACCCGCCGGGTGGTCGGCTGGGCCACCGCCGACCACCTGCGCACCGAACTGGTCGCCGACGCGCTGCGGTCCGCCTGCCGCCAGCGCCGCCCCGCAGGTTCGGTGATCTTCCATTCCGACCGTGGCTGCCAGTACACCAGCCGTGAATTCACCCTGTTGGCAGGCAAGTTGAGCATTCGGCTGTCGGTCGGCCGCACAGGCCAGTGCGGGGACAACGCGCTGGCCGAGTCGTTCTTCGCCACTCTGAAGAACGAGCTGATCGGCACCCAGCCCTGGCCGAGCAGGGCCGCCGCCCGCACCGCGATCTTCGAGTACATCGAGAGCTGGTACAACTTGCACCGACTGCACAGCAGCCTCGGTTACCGCAGTCCCGCCGACTACGAGGCCGCCCTCGCGGCCTGAACACCACACCGATGGTGTCCGTCAAAGCGGAACAAGTTCAGGCGAAGACGGTCCCCACTGCGCGTGCACGGCCGGGAACTCTATCGACCCCCCGCTTCAATCGGCGAGGAGCCCAGTGTGGCGCGGACTACTGACACGCATCAGACCGCGCGGGTGGAGGCCCTGAGCCTTGCCGGGCGATGACTACCCAGGGCCCCCGGCTGCCCGGCCCACGGCCGGCTCACGGTCCCAGCCGACGCCGGGAGAAGATCGGCACCGCTGACCACAGTGCACCCACAGCACATAGCGAACACACGCGACACGCCGCAGAACACGGGCCGGATGTCAGCATCCGTGCCCGTTGCTTCAGCCCTGCGGTGTGACGCCGGTGGGGCATGGCACGACGGCCGTCACCGTCTTGCCCGCCGCATGGACGTGGACCCGCACGTCCGCCGACAGCTGCTGCACCAGATGCCAGCCGAACCCGCCCGGCCTGGTGGCGTCCACCGACAGGGGCCGCGGCGGGACGGGGCTGGCGTCCTGCACCGCCACCGTCACCGCTCCCGGCTCGGCCTCCAGCCAGAACCTGGTCACCCCGCCGGCATGCCGCATCGCGTTGGTGAACACTTCCGACACCACCAGCAGCACCGCGTCCACCGCGCTGCCGGGCCCCGGTGCGGCCACGGCCAGGAAGCCGCGGGCCACATCCCTGGCCTGCTCCGCCGTCCGCAAGCTGCCGTCACCGAGGGGTCCGTGGTCCTCCTCCTGGGAATGCACCATCGCGGTCTCCGGCGGCTCAGTCATCGGATTCCTGCCGTCTGCCCCGGACAGATCGGATCATGTCGCCTTGAATGGGGCCGAATCCCGCAGCCTCTGCAGGGTCACCACCACCGTCTGCGGCGCCTTCAGCGCCGGCTCCGGCAGCAGCCGCACACCCTGGGTGGGCGACGTTTAGTACGGCTGGCACGGCATAGGCGTAGCGCCGCTCGATGCCGGTCCAGAAGCCGGCGGAGCCAGCGCGGTCACGCTGCGTGCCAGCCCGGCTCAGGACGTGGCGTACACCCGCTCTGCGAATTCGGCGATCTGGTGTTCGTTGAGGTGCTGGGCGATGTCCCGCTCGCTGATCATGCCGACCAGCTGCTTGTTCTCGATCACCGGGAGCCGCTTGATCTGGTGCCGCTCCATCGTCTCGAGCACCTCGCTGACGTCGGCGTTGACGTCGATCCACTGCGGGGTGCCCTGGCACAGCTCCGTGCACTGTGTCTCGGCGGGATTGCGCCCGCCGGCGACGCACTTCACCACGATGTCGCGGTCGGTGATGATGCCGCACATCCTGCCGTCGTCCTCACAGACCGGCAGTGCGCCGACCTCCAGTCGTTTCATCATCTCGGCGGCGCGGGTAAGTGTTTCCGTCTTGTTGATGCACTCTGCGCCTCGGTGCATGATCTGCCCGGCAACCGGCATGAGTCCTCCTGATGGGATGGGTCTGACGTACCCCCTGGGCCTCGTACGGCGCTTCCACGCTAATCCTGCGCACTCCGCGGCCCAGTGTCGTGATACGCCACTCGGGTGACGGACCTTTGTCCTGGTGCGGGGCGTCCGGGGTGTCTTCCGTGACGAGGGCATCGCCGTGCACACCGGTGCCACCCTGACCGCCGTACGCACGAGGGACGGGGAGAAGGCGGCGCGTGTACGTATCGCCGACGGCGCCGAGTTGGAACTGCGTGCCGAGGAGCTGCTGGTCGCCACTGGCTGCCGCCCCGTTGCCGAGGGACTGGGCCTGGATCGGGTCGGGGTGAAGACCGGGGCGCTCGGCGAGGTCGTCGTGGACGAGTCGCTGCGCACCGGCCACCCGCGGATCTGCGCTGCGGGCGACGTGACGGGCGGGCAGCAGTTCGTGGGGCACGTTGGTGCTGACCAACTTGCTGATCAACCGCGTGCGCGACCGCGTCGTCACTGTCTCCGACGGCCTCGCCGGCTCGGCTTTCGCCGACCGTGCCGCGCTCACGACAGGTGCGGCCCCCATGCGTGCCGCACGGCGGCTTCCCGATCAACGGGACAGGTCAATGCGGCTTGTCCTCATCCGCGTCAGCAGCACTGTGCGGCTCGGCGAGCCGGGGAACTTCCGGATGCTGTCTGTCGGGCGATCTTGGCCTGGGTCCCGCAGGATGGTGCCGGTTGCCCGGCCCTGGAGACCGCTGAGGGCAGCCGTTTCCCGTGTGCGGCGACTGCCGCCCCATTGTTCACTCAGGGAGCACCGCATGGCTGTGATGACGGAGGAACTCGTACCGGTGCTGGAGGATGCGCGCCAGGCTCATGCCGCGGTCCTCGACCGGTTCCGGGCGGATGTGACGGTCACGCCGCCGGGTCCGTACCGGCAGATGCTCGAGCGTCAGACCGATGAAGTCCGGGACAGTGTCCATCTCATCCAGGACCAGGTGCGCCAGCTGCAGCCCCGGGGGGTGCTCGGCTCCGCGGTCGATCTGACGCGGTTCGTCTCGCGGGGCGCCGCGCGCACCGCGGTGCTGCCACTGGCGGTGGGCTCGAAGGTCGTAACGGGGATGCTGCGCGGCAGGGGCCCGGCCGATGCGCGGCAGCTGCTGAGGAACGTGGAGGACGAGTACGCGACCGCGGCGCGGGCGCTGGCGGCGTCCCGGGCCGGAGAGGTCCTCGCCGAGCAGGTGGACGACCAGGCCACCGCCGATCTGCTCGGCTCGGTGCGCCGCCAGGACGAGGAACTGCTGCAGGCACTGGAGCTCAGCCTCGCCGAGCACGCTCGCGCCGTGGCGGCATCCACCAGCGGCTCCCGTCCGGGCGAGGGCCGCGGCGCCGGTTTGGCCGACGCGGCGGGCCAGACGATGCGGACCGCTTTCGAGCGAACGCGTGACGTCGCCCAGCGCGGTGGCCGGCGGGCCAGGGGTGCGGCCGAGGGCGCGGTGCGGGAGATGCCCCGGCCCGGCCGCATGGCCGAGGAGGTCCAGGGAGCGGTCACACGGGAGGAGGATCTGCCGATCCCCGGGTTCAGCCAGCTCACCACGGAGAAGATCCAGCAGCGGCTGCGCACGCTGTCCCAGTCGGACCTGACGGTGATCGAGGGCTACGAGCGGGCGCATGCACACCGCAAGGGCGTTCTGGACGCCATCGAACGGCTGCGCGGAGGCGAGCCGTGGGACGGCTACGACGCCATGGGCCCGGCCGAGATCACCGCGCGGCTGCAGGACGCTCCCGTCGGCGTGGCCCGCCAGGCACTGGAGTACGAGCGGCACCACCGGCAACGCCAGGAGGTCATCTCCGCCGCCGAGGAACGCATCCCCAGCTGACTATGACCGGGAGCCAGACTGCTGCGATTCGGCTGCTGCGCCGCGGCGCCCGCATGCCTTTCGATGCTCTTTGCGGGGTTTTCGGCACCTGACACCGGGGTTGCTGTCCCGGTATGTGGACGTCATAGCCCGTCGGTGCGCCCGAGCCCCGAGTGGGACTGATCTCCCGATTCGGTGGCGCGCAGGATCATGTCGGCGACCTGTCCGGGCGCGTCCAGCATCGGCACGTGACCGCAGCCGTGCAGCGGCACCAGGCGGGCGTTCGGGACCATGTCGCGGATCCTGGCTGCCTGTCGGGGCGGCAGAAGGCGGTCGCGGGTGCCCCAGGCGATCGTCACCGGTACATCGGGGATGTCGCCGGTGAACAGACGCGGTGTGCGCCCGGCCCGCAGGGTCGCCTTGAACGCGGCCGAGTCCCGCAGCGTCTGCAGGGCCGCCACCACCGTCTGCGGTGGGCACAGGTCCGCCCGGCCGTACAAGGTGCCGGTCAGCACGGCGCGGGCGGGCGCGGTGTGGACGAGAGCCGTCAGCGCCGGCTCCGGCAGCAGCCGCACACCCTGGTGGGCGACGTTCAGTACGGCGTAGGCGTAGCGCCGCTCGATGCCGGTCCAGAAACCGGCCGGAGCCAGCGCGGTCACGCTGCGTGCCAGCCCGGCCTGCCCCAGGCGCAGCGCGATGAGCCCGCCCAGCGAGTGGCCCACCACGTGCGGGCGCTCCACACCCAGCGCCGTGAACACCGAGCCCAGCCACACCACGGCCGTCTGAAGGTCACGGGGCACGCCGGGATCCAGATCGGGGGACTGGCCGAAGCCCGGCAGATCCATCGCGATGATCTCCCGCTGCCCGGTCAGCAGCGGCAGGACGGAATCCCATGCTTGCCGGTGACATCCGAGCCCGTGCAGCAGGACCACGGGTTCCCCGGCCCCCTGCCGCTCGTACGCCACCGTCACCGGCTCCAGGTCCGCCGCCCGGCCCTGCACGAACCGTGCCGCCCGCGGCTCGACAACGACCTTCCCCCGCTGTTCCTCGGCCCCCGCCGCAGGCTCCCACCGCAGCGTCGGCCCGCTCAGCAGCAGACCCCGCACGTCGGCCGCGATCTCGCCCACGCGGCCACCACCTCGGCCAGCGGCGGAAACGAGCGCATCCATCCAGGCCATCACCGAACACCTCACCCGCCCCGTAACTCACTCCGTCACAGGGCGACACTGACATGACTCGCAATGAGAGCAACTCAGGACGCACCATGCATATTCCTGACCAGGGAGGGCCTTCGCGAGCACTCAACGCCGAGCCGAGTGCCGGAGGGGCAAGCGGGTGCCGACCGCGAGCGGCATGGTCAGAGGCGATCGTGTGCCGAAACGGGGCGAAGCGCCATGTGGCGCCTCGCTGGTCCTGCCTGTCGACGGTAGTCAGGTGACGGGGACCCCGCCGCGGTCACCTCGACGCCGATGCGGTGGTCCAGCGGACGTTGGCGTCTGCCCGCGGCGACCTGGAACGGACGGGTGCCTTGGCACAGGGCTTGCATCGGGGCGTGGCCGCCGTGTCCCACGGAGCCTCCGCCTGCATCCAGCCGGCGGGCGCAAGCCGTTCGCGCTCGGGGCGGGGCGACACGGAACGCGCCTCGGTGTCCCCGCAGGAGGGCCCCGGTCTCACGGTCGACTTGCCGGATCTCTCCGGTGGGTACGACGACCGGGAGCGCGGCTCCCGAGGCGCTGACGATCTCCGGGCGACCGGCGTCGGGCGTGCGCAGGCCCGACCGGCCGAGCGCGGTGAGCCGGGCGCAGACCTCCTCGCGTACCTCCGGCTGGTCCTCGCCGATCTCCCCGGTGAAGACGAGGCCGTCGAGCCGTCGAGGGACGCTGCCATGGCGGTGATGCGCGGCGGCAGTGGTGGGTGAAGACGTCCAGGGCGAGGGCGGCGCGCTCGTCCCCCTCGGCCCGGCTGCGGACAAGGTCGCGGGTGTCGTCCGAGGTACCGGAGGGACAGGTGGTGTCGGGTCTGCAGCCACGTCAGGGCGCCGGGATCCACGCTGCCGCTGCGGTGGCTCATCACCAGCCCCTCCAGGGGCGTATAGCCCATCGTCCTGTCGACGCTGCGTCCATCGCGCACCGCGCAGGCGGAGCAACCGCTGCCGAGGCGGGTGATCACCACGTCGCAGGGCGGAGAAACGCTGCCTGACCTGTGGCTTTCCCCTCCGTCCTTCGTCTGTCGGTGAGTGACTCGGCGAGCCGCTTGAGTCAGGCTGGCACCTCGTTGCGGCCATCCATCGCCCGCGTCAGCGGTAGCGGCTGCCAGCCACCCCGAGTAGCGTCGTGATCCAGCAGTCGTGGTTCCGAAGTTCCGTTCGCCCGTGATCGCGCTCATGGGCGTTCTTGCTTTTCAGCGTCTCTCCGGACCAAGGCGATCACCTCCCGGGCCCGCAGGGCGCGGGCCGGTTCCCGCGAAGGAGACAGTCATGGCCAGGGGCACTGTGAAGTGGTTCAACAGTGAAAAGGGCTTCGGCTTCATCGAGCAGGAGGGTGGTGGACCGGACGTGTTCGCCCACTACTCCAACATCGCCGCCCAGGGTTACCGCGAACTGCAGGAGGGGCAGAAGGTGGAGTTCGACGTTACCCAGGGCCAGAAAGGCCCTCAGGCGGAGAACATCCGCCCCATTTAGAACCTGCGTCGATGACAGAGGCGGCATCTTGTGTCCGGGGATGCCGCCTCTGTCCATCCCCGAGCGCACTTGCGTGATGCGGCCCGGGTGTCAGGCAACCAGCTGCCCGCCCAACAATCATCGCTGGTCCGGGCGGTGCGTGGCCGGGCTACCCGAGGGCGCCCGGTCGCAGCAGGCGGCCGAGCTCGCTTCGACGTCCAGCAGGAGGTTGGCGGACTTGATGTCGCGGTGGCCGGTGCCCTGTTGGTGGGCAGCGGCGAGGCCGGCGGCCTGGCGGCGATGTGCGCCGCGCGCTCGGCTGCAGCGGGCTGGCAGCGAACGCCTCTTGCCCTCCTGAGTGTGAGGGCCATCGCCCGCCGATGGGGACTGGCCCGCAACACCGTCCGCCGCTATGCCCGGGCCGACACCTGGCAGGAACTGGCCATCGGCCGCTGGCAGAACCTCCCCAGACGCCCGCCAGGCCGCGACCTCACGCCGACCCAGCGCTCCGTCAACCGCGCGCTGTCCGCGGCACGGGCACCGGTCGAGCGCGGGGTCGCACGGCTGAAGTCGTGGCGGATCTTCCGCAGGGCCCGGTGCAGCCCGAATCGAATGTCGTCAATCTCCGCCGCCGTCCTCACCCTGGAGCGACAACGCTGAAACGGCTCACTGGCTTGGAGTTCCGGCACGAATGATCCGTGCGTCGCCTCCCTGGCCGCGGAGGTAGCGCCGGTGGTCTACCCCGGCTCGGGTACCAACCCTCTCCCGCAGTGGGTGCCGATCTTCTGGGCCGCCCTCTTCTTGGCCTGCCGAATCGCCGCGGTGCCATCACCCTTCAGCTCGGTGAACACGCCCTCTGACGCGTTGTTGGCGTCCACCGGGGCCTCGTCAGCACTGCCCTTGAGGGCTTCTCCCTCTGGTGGGCGACGCCGTCCTTGGGCAGCGCCGAGCCGCCGGTGGTGGTCATCTTCTCTTCCCTGCCTGTGCACAGCTTGCCGCTCCTCGGGAGCCGACAGCGTGACCTTCGCTGCCGCAAGGCCGATACTGCCGTCAACAGGAGCTGCAGTCGTCCGACAACCGATCACCCGCAAGATCTGACGGGCCGTCACCGAAGTCAGCATCAGGTCAGCATCAGTACCGTCAGGACCCGCCCCGGACCGTCACGAACCGCCAAGATCGAAAACCGGCCTTATGTGCTCTGACCTCGGGAAACACAGGTCCAGGGCCCGCCTGCTAATCTCTTCAGGAGGCACCCATGAAGATGCTCATCAACGTCCCGGAGACCGTCGTCGCCGATGCACTGCGGGGCCTGGCGGCGGCACATCCCGAGCTGACCGTCGACGTGGAGAACCGGGTGATCGTACGGCGGGACGCGCCCGTCGCCGGGAAGGTGGCGCTCGTCTCCGGCGGCGGCTCGGGGCACGAGCCGCTGCACGGCGGGTTCGTCGGGCCCGGCATGCTGTCGGCGGCCTGCCCCGGGGAGGTCTTCACGTCGCCGGTGCCGGACCAGATGGTGCGGGCGGCGGCGGCCGTGGACAGCGGGGCCGGGGTGCTGTTCGTCGTGAAGAACTACACCGGTGACGTGCTCAACTTCGACATGGCGGCCGAGCTCGCCGAGGACGAGGGCATCCAGGTCGCCAAAGTGCTGGTCAACGACGACGTGGCGGTCACCGACAGCCTCTACACGGCCGGGCGGCGCGGGACGGGCGCGACGCTGTTCGTGGAGAAGATCGCCGGGGCCGCCGCCGAGGAGGGCCAGCCGCTGGAGCGGGTCGAGGCGATCGCCCGGCAGGTCAACGAGGCCTCCCGCAGCTTCGGCGTGGCGCTGAGCGCGTGCACGACGCCCGCGAAGGGCACCCCCACCTTCGATCTGCCGCCCGGCGAGCTGGAGCTGGGCATCGGCATCCACGGGGAGCCCGGGCGGGAGCGGCGGGCGATGATGACCTCGCGGGAGATCGCCGACTTCGCGGTGAACGCCGTCCTGGAGGACCTCGCGCCGCGCAATCCCGTCCTGGTCCTGGTCAACGGCATGGGGGCGACACCGCTGCTGGAGCTGTACGGCTTCAACGCCGAGGTGCAGCGGGTGCTGGCCGAGCGCGGGGTCGCCGTCGCGCGCACCCTCGTCGGCAACTACGTCACCTCCCTCGACATGGCGGGTGCCTCGGTCACC
The DNA here is from genome assembly GCF_042672405.1 of Streptomyces sp. NPDC127197. Taxonomy (NCBI): domain Bacteria; kingdom Bacillati; phylum Actinomycetota; class Actinomycetes; order Kitasatosporales; family Streptomycetaceae; genus Streptomyces; species Streptomyces sp. NPDC127197. The sequence continues at coordinate 15,309 of NZ_JBHXVG010000014.1, forward strand.
CTCTGCCAGATCGACGAGGAACTGCTGCGGCTGTGGGACGCGCCGGTGCGCACGCCCGGCCTGCGGTGGGGTGTGTGACCGGGCGTTCCAGGTGATCAACGTACCTACCACGCCGTACCTACCACGCAAGGAGATCCAGTGCTCGACGCCGACTTCTTCCGCCGTTGGATGACGGCGACCGCCGCATCCGTGGACCGCGAGGCGGAACGGCTCACGGCCCTCGACTCCCCCATCGGGGACGCCGACCACGGCAGCAATCTCCAGCGCGGGTTCACCGCAGTGATCGCGGCGCTGGAGAAGGAGGCCCCGGACACGCCCGGGGCCATCCTGATGCTGGCCGGGCGGCAGCTCATCTCGACGGTCGGCGGTGCCTCCGGGCCGCTGTACGGCACGCTGCTGCGGCGGACCGGCAAGGCGCTCGGGGACGCGGTCGAGGTCGGCGAGGAACAGCTCGCCGAAGCGCTGCGGGCGGGCGTGGACGCGGTGATGCAGCTCGGTGGCGCCGCGCCCGGCGACAAGACGATGATCGATGCGCTGGTGCCGGCGGTGGACGCGCTCGGTGACTCGTTCGGCGCGGCACGGGCCGCCGCCGAGCAGGGCGCCCTGGCGACGACTCCGTTGCAGGCCCGCAAGGGCCGGGCGAGCTATCTCGGTGAGCGGAGCATCGGGCACCAGGACCCGGGCGCCACGTCGTCGGCGCTGCTCATCGCGGGGCTCGTGGAGGCCGCCGATGAGTGACGCGAAGCTGGTCGGGATCGTGCTGGTGTCGCACAGCGCGCAGGTGGCCGCGTCCGTTGCCGAGTTGGCGAAGGCGTTGTCGGGCGGCGGCACGGCGGTGCCCGTCGCCCCGGCCGGCGGCACCGAGGGCGGTGAGCTCGGTACCAGTGCGGAGCTGATCTCCGCCGCTGCCGCGTCCGTGGACCGCGGCGCCGGGGTCGCCGTCCTCGCCGACCTCGGCAGTGCCGTCCTCACCGTGAAGGCGCTCCTCGCCGAGGGTGACGAACTCCCCACCGGCACCCGCCTGGTGGATGCACCGTTCGTGGAGGGTGCCATCGCCGCGGTCGTCACAGCGGCCACCGGAGCCGACCTCGACGCGGTGGAGACGGCGGCCGGGGAGGCGTACACATACCGGAAGGTGTGACGCACGCACCCACAGGGGGGTAGTCCCTCCCCCACTGACCGGCATGCCGGTCAGGTCACCCCCTCCGCCGCCACCGCAACAGCCGAGCGCACGGCGCCGGCCAGTTCGGTCTGCGCCGTGCGGCGGTCGGTGTCCGCGTCGGCGGTGCGCCAGGCGTGGTGCTCGACCGCGGCGCGCAGGGCGGCGTTGAGCATCGCCGCCTGGATCGCCGGCCGCAGGTCGTCGGCGGGCAGCCCGGCCCGGTCGGCGAGGGCGCGGGCGAAGGCCGGCTCGGCCTCGTCGTAGGTCTGGAGCCACACCGCGCGCAGGCCCGGCTCCGTTCGGGTCAGGCGTACCAGCGCCCCCAGCGTGGCGCCTTCGGTCCCGGTCACCCGCTCCTGCTCGGTGCTGAACGCCCGCTCCAGGGCCGCCACGAGGGGCTGCCCGGGCCGCCAGTCGCGCAGGCATGCGGCGATCAGGTCGATACCCGCGGAGAACAGGGGACGTACGCAGTTCTCCTTGCTCGGGAAGTACCGCCACACGGTCCGCGCCGAGACGCCGACGGCCTGCCCGATCTGCTCGCCGGTGGTCGCGGTGACCCCCTGACGCACGAACAGGTCGACCGCCGCCCGGGCGATCTCCAGCCGGATCTCGGCCTTGCGTTCCTCGGTCAGGGGCGGTCGGCCCGTCCGTCCGCGGGTTGCAGTCATCTGTTCCTCCGGCGCCGGTGATCGGTCCTCCGGAATTCTCCACCAAGATTTTATGTCACTCGCAGACAATAAGTCGTACGGTGGATCCGCACCGGGCCCCGCGCCCCTCCCCTCACCCCTTAGGAGCACTCCCATGGCCACTGGACCGGACGGCCGCAGCGTCATCGTCACCGGAGCGGGTTCGGGCATCGGGCGCGCCGCCGCCCTGGCTTTCGCCGGGGAAGGGGCCCGGGTCGTGGTGGCGGACCTCAACGCCGAGGGCGCGGACACGACCGTCAAGGAGATCGAGCAGGCGGGCGGCACGGCGGTCGCCGTCACGGGCGACCTGAGCGAGCAGGCCGTCGTGGACCGGGTCACGCAGACCGCGGTCGAGCGCTTCGGCGGGGTGGACGTCCTGGTGAACAACGCCGGGATCATGGACCGGATGTCGGCGCTCGCGGACGTCAGCGACGCGGAGTGGGAGCGGGTCATACGGGTCAACCTCACCGCGCCCTTCCTGCTCACCCGGGCTGTGCTGCCGCACATGCTCGCGGCCGGCCGGGGCGCGATCGTCAGCACCGCCTCCGAGGCCGGTCTGCGGGGCAGCGCCGCGGGCGCCGCGTACACGGCGTCCAAGCACGGGGTGGTGGGCCTGACGAAGTCCCTCGCCGTGATGTACCGCAAGCAGGGCATCCGGGCGAACGCCATCGCGCCGGGCGGCACGCAGACCGGCATCGTCGTGGAGGCCGAGGCCGACGCCCACGGGCCCGCGGCCCTCGGCCCGCACTTCGTCAACGTCGGCCGTCTGGCCCGGCCTGAGGAGCAGGCCGCCGCGATCGTGTTCCTCGCCTCGGACGCGGCGAGCAACGTCAACGGGGCGATCCTGCCCGTCGACGACGGCTGGTCGGCCGTCTGACGGCAGTTCAGGAGCCCCCGACGAACTGCCGCGCCAGCCGCTCCCCTTCCGAGACTGCGGCCTCGTGGCTCTCGATGGGCGAGGCCTGGGAGTTTTTGAAGACGATGTAGGTGACACCGGAGTCCGTGCCGCCGCCTCGCGGGTCGGGCGGGATGCCGAGCGCCTGGGCGGTGGCGTACGACGCCTCGCCGATGATGTCGGCCGGCCCGGTGTCACCGACGACCGCGTACTGCACCTGGTCGCGGTAGACGACGGCGACCACCGATCCGCCGCGTACGCCGTGGTCGCGGTAGTTCCAGATGCCGCTCGGCATGGGCACGACGACGTAGGGCAGGCGCTCGGCGTCCAAGTAGCGTCCGTCGGACTGCTGGAAGGCCGTACTGGGGAGGAAGTACGGGTCGGTGGCGCTGTTGCAGTGGACGCCGGGGCGGCCGTCGCAGTCGATGTCCATGTCCGCCTTCCAGAAGACGGCATCGCGTGTGCCGCAGACGGGGACGGTGGCCGGGGTGTCGCGGTCGGTGCGGTAGCGGCCGTTCGAGACGGGGGTGCAGTCGCTCACCTCGGCCAGCAGGTCGGCGGCCGTCACGGCTCCTTCGTGCGGCACGGTCGTCCGCTGGTGCCGTATGGCGAAGTCCGGATCGGGATGGACGGGAGTGGACACAGTCGTGGCGAGCAGGGCGGCGCCTGCCGCGGCGAGCGTGAAGTGCTGGACACGCACGATAGGAGACTCTCTACTGGGGGACACTGAGGGACATTCGGCCCCAATCTGCTGCCGATGCGATCACATTGCCACCCGAAGAGGCCGGAAACGGCGCGCGCGCCCCGAACTGTCCACCAGGGGCCGGGCGCCCGAGCCGGTGTCGGCTCCGGCCGCCCGGCCGCCCGTGCCGGCGCGGGATCAGCGACGACAGCGGTCCGCGCCATCGGCATGAACTCCCCAGTTCTCAGGGAGAGTTCAGCCGTGAGGAACTTCAGCATACGTAACCGCGCGGCCTGTCCGGCACCCACCGCCCTCTTGATGTGATCGCACCAGCCGCGTCATATTGGTCCGGACCATTGCCGTCACTCCGTCAGCGGAGGCCCAGAGGTGCGACGCGTCCCCGTTCCCGCTGTCCTCGTCTGCGGCACGCTGCTGCTGGTCTCCTCCTGCGGCGTGGGCGGCGCGGGAGCGGCCGACGACGGCAGGCTGCCCGGGGCGCCGACGGGGGTGACCGCCACGGCAGGGAGCGCGACGAGCGTCCATGTGATGTGGAACGCGGTGTCCTCCGACACCAGCGCCTACGAGGTGTACCGGAACGCCACCAAGGTCAAGGAGGTGCCCGGCTCCGAGCACATGGCCGACGTCACCCGGCTCACCCCGTCGACGACGTACGTCTTCACCGTGCGGGCGCGCGACACGGACGGGCGGCTCGGGCCGCGCAGCCGCGAGGTCCGGGCCACCACACCCGCCACCGACCCGGTCGACCGCTCCGCCCCGTCGCGGCCCGGCGCGGCGCGGGGACGGGCCGTCGGCAGCCGGGCCGTGCAGTTGTCGTGGGCCGCCTCGACGGACGATCGTGGAGTGGCCTCGTACGACATCCATCAGGGCGCCACGAAGATCCACAGCGTGAGCGGGGCGCAGACCGCGACCGTGGTGACCGGGCTCAGGCCCGGCACCCGCTACTCCTTCACCGTCCGCGCGCGGGACGCGGCCGGCCGTGTCTCGTCCGCGAGCCGGGTCGTCCGGCTCACCACCGCGCCGGGCACGGACGACGGACGCGGCACTGCGCCCACCGGGTTCCGGGCGACGACCCGGCGCGCCGACGGGGCGTACCACCTCGACCTGTCCTGGGTGCCGCCCGAGGCCGACGGAGTGATCACGGAGTACCAGGTCCACCTCGACGGCCGTCCGGCCACTTCCCTCGTCTGGGGCGGGACGGCGCCGCGCGACCGGGCGACGTACAGCTTCTACCTGGGCCGGGAGACCGGGGTGACCCATCGGGTGCGGATCCGGGCCAGGCTCCCGGACGGCACCTGGGGCGGCTTCTCGGCGGAACGGACGGTCACGACGGGCGCTGCCGCAAGGCCGTGAGCCGCCCGCCTGAGCCGGACGGTGGATTACGTCACCTGCACGGGGGATGCCCGCATGCGGGACGGACCGGGGCCACGTTGGCTGCCACTGAGGCAGCACGGGCGTTTCCCGACCCCAGGCGGCGCAAGGGATGTACCGCCAACCGTGCCGCCGGAGGACAGTCCCATGCCTACTTCTCAGCCACTTCTCCGCTCCGGGCTGACCGCAGCCGCCGCCGCACTGCCGCTGGCCCTGGCCGCCGGACCGGCCGTCGCGGTCAACGGGATCTCGGTGAGCACGGCCGGCTCGACGGTCTCGGTGACGACCAGCGCGTGCACCCAGATCAACGGCAGCTGGGGCACCGCCTCGCTCCTCAACAGCAACCAGGCGAACTTCGCCCAGGGCCGCCAGGTGTCGCTGTCGGGCTCGAGCGGTCTGCAGTCCGCGGCCTGGTCGAACGTCAGCCCCGGTACGTACACCGTCATCGTCATGTGCTCGAACAACAACACCGCCGGCACCCAGTCCGTCATCGTCTCCCCCAGCTCCACGCCCACGATCTCGACGACGTCCTCGCCGTCGCGCGGTGTGGTCGGCGGGGTCGGCGGCTCGACCAGGGACTACGGCACCATCACCCTGGTGGCGGGCGGGGCGCTGGTGGGCACCGGTGTCATCGCAGCAGCCTGGTTCCTGCGCCGCCGCTCGAAGCCCTACCGGCTCTGAGACACCCTCGCGCTCACTTCGCGTCGCGGCCCGGCAGTTCGGCGAACTCCGCCAGCGCGTGTTCGAGCCATTGCGTCCAGAAGGTCTCCAGGTCGATGCCCGCCCGCAGCACGAGGTGCTGGAGCCGGTCCTGGGTGCTGTCCTTGCCGGGCGGGAAGTCGCGCTGCTCGATCTTCTCGTACTCGGCCAACTGCCGCCGGTGCAGGTCGAGATGGCGGCGCAGATCGGCTTCCAGCCCTGCGGTGCCGACCATGGCCGCGGCGCGCAGCCGCAGCAGCAGTGTGTCGCGGTGCGGCTTGGGGTCCTGCGCGGCGGCGGTCCAGCGGGCCAGTTCAGCGCGGCCCGCGGGCAGAACCTCGTAACTCTTCTTCTGCCCGCGGACCGGCTGCTCGGCCGGCAGAGCCCGGATCAGACCTTCGGCCTCCAGTTTTCCCAGCTCGCGATAGATCTGCTGATGCGTCGCCGACCAGAAGTAGCCGATCGACCTGTCGAACCGGCGGGTCAGCTCCAGCCCCGAGGACGGCTTTTCGAGCAGGGCGGTGAGAATCGCGTGCGGGAGTGACATGGGGGTCATCCTAGGGACGCCCCCGGGACCTACAGCGTGGCCGCCAGCTCGGTGCCCTGCTTGATGGCGCGCTTGGCGTCCAGTTCGGCGGCCACGTCGGCACCGCCGATGAGGTGCACACTGCGACCTGCCGCGAGCAGCTCCTCGTAGAGGTCCCGCCGCGGCTCCTGGCCGGTGCACAGCACGATGGTGTCGACCTCCAGCACGGTGCTGGTGTCGCCGACGGTGATGTGCAGACCGGCGTCGTCGATGCGGTCGTAGCGCACGCCCGGGACCATGCTGACGCCGCGGTGCTTGAGCTCGGTGCGGTGGATCCAGCCGGTGGTCTTGCCCAGGCCCGCGCCGACCTTGGTGGTCTTGCGCTGGAGCAGGTGGACGGTGCGCGGCGGCGCGGGCCGCTCGGGGGCGGCAAGGCCGCCGGGCCCGTCATAGGTCATGTCGACGCCCCAGTGACGGAAGTACGTCGCCGGGTCCTCGTGCGCCTTGTCGCCGCCGTCGGTGAGGAACTCGGCGACGTCGAAGCCGATGCCGCCCGCGCCGAGGATCGCGACGCGCTCGCCGACGGGGGCGCCGTCACGCAGGACGTCGAGGTAGCCGACGACACTCGGGTGGTCGACGCCGGGGATGTCCGGGGTGCGCGGGGTGACGCCGGTGGCGACGACGACCTCTTCGTACTCGGCGAGATCGTCGGAGGTCACCCGCGTGTTCAGCCGTACGGCCACGCCGTGCGCGTCGAGCTGGTGGCGGAAGTAGCGCAGCGTCTCGTCGAACTCCTGCTTGCCGGGGACCCTGCGGGCGACGTTGAGCTGCCCGCCGATCTCGCTCGCCGCGTCGTACAGCGTGACGTCGTGGCCGCGTTCGGCCGCGCTGACGGCACAGGCGAGGCCTGCGGGGCCTGCGCCGACGACGGCGACGCGCTTGCGCCGCCGGGTCGGGGAGAGCACCAGCTCGGTCTCGTGGCAGGCGCGCGGGTTGACCAGACAGGAGGTGATCCTGCCGCTGAAGGTGTGGTCGAGGCAGGCCTGGTTGCAGCCGATGCAGGTGTTGATGGCCTCGGGGCGGCCGGCCGCCGCCTTGGCGACGAAGTCGGGGTCGGCGAGCATCGGGCGGGCCATCGACACCATGTCGGCGCAGCCGTCGGCGAGCAACTCCTCGGCGAGCTCGGGGGTGTTGATGCGGTTGGTGGTGACGAGCGGGACCGACACCTCGCCCATCAGCCGCTTGGTGACCCAGGTGTACGCGCCGCGCGGCACGGAGGTGGCGATGGTCGGGATCCGTGCCTCGTGCCAGCCGATGCCGGTGTTGATGAGGGTCGCTCCGGCGGCCTCGACGGCCTTCGCGAGGGTGATCACCTCGTCGAGGGTGGAGCCGCCGGGCACGAGGTCCAGCATGGACAGCCGGTAGATGACGATGAAGTCCTCGCCGACCGCCTCGCGCACCCGCCGGACGATCTCGACCGGGAAGCGCATGCGGTTCTCGTACGAGCCGCCCCAGCGGTCGGTGCGGTGGTTGGTCTGCGCGGCGATGAACTCGTTGATGAGGTAACCCTCGGAGCCCATGATCTCGACGCCGTCGTAGCCGGCCTGCCGGGCGAGGCGGGCGGCGCGGGCGTAGTCGTCGATGGTCCGCTCGACGTCGTCGTCGGTGAGCTCGCGGGGCGGGAAGGGGCTGATCGGGGCCTGGACGGGGCTGGGTGCGACGAGGTTCTGGTGGTAGGCGTACCGCCCGAAGTGCAGGATCTGCATCGCGATCCGGCCGCCCTCACGGTGGACGGCCTCGGTGATGCCCCGATGCTGCTCGGCCTCCGCGTCGGTGGTGAGCTTCGCGCCGCCCTCGTACGGCCGCCCCTCGTCGTTGGGTGCGATACCGCCGGTGACGATCAGGCCCACTCCCCCGCGCGCCCGGGCGGCGTAGAACTCCGCCATGCGCTCGAAGCCGCGCTCGGCCTCCTCCAGGCCGACGTGCATGGAGCCCATCAGGACGCGGTTGGGCAGGGTGGTGAAGCCCAGGTCGAGCGGGCTCAGCAGGTGCGGGTAACGGCTCATGGCCCCTCCGTGCGCGGTGTCGTGCCCGTAGTTGTAGAGCACCGCGCACGGTTTTTGCAACTAGTTGCACAACAAGGGAGAGCCAGGTCACCTGCTTTCCAGCCGTACGTGCAGTTCCCGCTCCTGGTCGCCGGAGGCCGTGCAGAGGTCGCGCACCGTGAACAGGTCGTTCAGGGTGGTGCGGAAGCGGTCGATGGCCCAGTAGCCGCCCTGCACGTCGGCCTCCACGGAGGACGTGAGCCGGGCGGCCGGGCGGGCGCCCTCGTGCGGTTCGGAGACGTCGAACGTGCCCAGCCACACCGTCGGCCGGGTCTGGTGCCACTCCTGCGGCACGTCGTCGGAGCACCGGTCCGAGTCGAAGCACGCGCACAGCGTGTCGAACACGATCCGGGCGTCCTCCTTGCTGCATCCGCTGATCTCCACCGAGACGGACTCCGGGTGCAGTCGCTCGCTGTCCATCGTGATCGCTCCTCTCGTGGCCGCGCTGCGGTACCGCAGCGAGTTCCCCCGCGACACCGCGCCGCACTCCAAGAAAACCACCACATTCCGGGACGCACAGCCCCGAGAGGAGCGTCGCTCGGTCCGACGGGTCAGCTCTTCGTGAAGCGGTACGTCATGCTGTCCGTCAGGACGCAGAAGCCCGGCGACAGGACGATCACGCGCAGAGTGCCGGTGCGGCGGTCGTAGTCGATACCCTCCGTCTCGAACGCGCCCGAGCAGCCACTGCGCAAGGGCAGCTGGCGCAGCGCCGTGACATGTCCGGTCACGTCGGCCGTGCCGTTCGGCTCCGCCGACAGGTCGATCTGGAGCAGCGGCTTGGTGATGCCGAAGAGCGTGCCGGCCGGGTCGTCGGAGGAGCACAGCAGGCGGGTGGCGCTCACGAAGTCGCAGCCCTGCACGTCACGCACGGCGTGGTCGAGGTGGACGGTGGAGGCCTGCGGGAGGTTCGCCGCCGGGGAGGTGCCCGGATTGACGCCCGGGGTGGGGAAGACCAGCAGACGGTTCATGGTGCCCCACTCGCCCGCGAGCATCCACTGTCCGCCCGGCGAGACGGCGACCCAGGAGTTGTTCAGCGCCTCCCCGGCACTGAGCGTGTGCACGTACTCCGACCAGGTGCCGCCGGGGGCCTGCACCCGGAACATCTTCGTGGTGCCCGAGTCCCGCTGGTACGGCTCGATGTAGAAGCCGCCGTAGGAGGCGTCGGGGTCGCCGACGTGGTTCCAGCCGCGGCTGCCGACGCCGGCGGGGATCGTGCCGATTCCCGTGTAGCGGTTGGGACTTGCGGCCGGGACCTCGACGGAGGTCAGGCCCTGGCTCTCGGTCAGCGGGTCGGCGCGGTCGGAGCCGGCCTCGGTCCAGGTGGCGGCGGCCGTGGCGGACGGGGCGGCGGACAGGACGGCGGCGGTGGCGAGAGCGAAGGCGGCGAGGCCGGTCAGGGCTGCATGACAACGTTGCCGGGTGCGCAGGGGCATGGTCGGCTCCTCGATCGGGGGGTGGGGCGCGCTCGGCGCATCAGTGTGGCCCGATCAGGTAGTCATGTACAGACCAATAGAAAAACGCGATCTGTCGGCTCGGCGACCGCTCCCTTGCGCTTCGCCGGACGACAACGGTCGTGTTGAGGGATGGTGGAGAAGGACCGTCGTGGCGTAAGAGAGATGGTTGAGCGCGGTACAACGAGCAAGTCGGCACGGGGGACCGCGTGCCGGGAGGATGGGCGAAGGCGGTGCGTGCGATGGGTGCAACCGGGCCTCCCGTGGCCGACGGGACAGAACCGGGCCGCGGGTCGTTGGGGCCCAGCGGTCTGCTCGACGTGCTGGGCGTGGCCTCGGTGGTGCTCGACACCGAGGGCCGGATCATGCTGTGGAGCCCCCAGGCGGAGGAACTGTTCGGTTACCCGGCGCAGGAGGCGCTCGGCCGGTACGCGGCCCGGGTGCTGGTCCACGAGCAGCACGTCGGCCTGGTCAAGAAGCTGTTCGCCGACGTGATGGCCACCGGCCAGGGCTGGGCCGGGGCCTTCCCCATCCGGCGCAAGGACGGCACCACCCGGCTGGTGGAGTTCCGCAACATGCGGCTGCTCGACGACCGAGGGCACGTGTACGCCCTGGGGCTCGCCGCCGACCAGACGACCGTGCGCAGCCTGGAGCAGGACGTGGCGCTGTCGACGCGGATGATCTCGCAGTCGCCGATCGGGCTGGCCGTCCTGGACACCCGTCTGCGGTACGTGACCGTCAACCCGGCGCTGGAGCGGATCAACGGCATCCCCGCCGAGGAGCACACCGGCCGGACGATGCGTGAGGTGCTGCCCCTCCTCGAGATCGACACCCTGGAGTCCGCGGCCCGCCGGGTCCTGGAGACCGGCCGACCGCTCGTCGATCACTCCACCGTCGGCCGCACCCCGGCCGACCCGGACGAGGACCATGCCTGGTCGGTGTCGCTGTACCGGCTGGAGGACTCGCTCGGCACGGTGCTGGGCGTGGCCCTGTCGATCGAGGACGTCACCGAGAAGTACCGGGCGGGCGTCGAGGCGGAGTCCGCACGACGGCGCCTGGCGCTCATCGCCGACGCGTCCGCCCGGATCGGCACCACACTGGATCTGGACCGCACCGCCCGGGAACTCGCCGACGTCGCCGTGCCGGAGCTCGCCGACATCGCAGCCGTGGACCTGCTGGACGCGGTGGTGGGCGGCCGCCGCCGCAGCCTCGGCCCCGCCGAACCGGCGGTGATCCGCGCCCTGGCCGTCAAGGCGAACGAGGCACCGGACGCCCTGCGTGCGGCCGACCCGCCCGGGCAGCCGGCCCGCTACGGTCCCGACCGCCTCGTCACGGAGTGCGTGCGCACGAGCCGGCCCGTCATGGTGGCGCAGGTCAAGGACGAGGACCTGCCCCGCATCGCCCGCTCCCCGGAGGCGGCGGCGCTGCTGGCCCGCGCCGGCGTCCACTCGTACCTGGCCGTCCCGCTCATCGCGCGCGGCGAGGTGCTGGGCGCCCTCGACCTCAAACGCACCAGCAATCCGCTGCCCTTCACCGAGGACGACCTCCTGCTCGCCCGCGAGCTGGCCTCCCGCGCGGCCGTGCAGATCGACAACGCCCGCTGGTACCAGAACGCCCGCGACACCGCCCTGATGCTCCAGCGCAGCCTGCTGCCCAGCCACCCGTCCGTCACCGGCGGCCTCGAGGTCGCCTCCCGCTACCAGCCCGCCGGCGCCACCACCGAGGTCGGCGGCGACTGGTTCGACGTCATTCCCCTGGACGGCGGCAAGACCGCCCTCGTCGTGGGCGACGTGATGGGCAGCGGCATCACCGCCGCGGCGACGATGGGCCGGCTGCGGACCGCCACCAACACGCTGGCCTCGCTGGACCTCGATCCGGCACGGCTGCTGGAACACCTCGACCGGATCACCGAGGGCCTGGACCACTCCATCGCCACCTGCCTCTACGCCGTCCACGACCCCCGGCTGCACCAGTGCCGGATCGCCAACGCCGGCCATCTGCCGCCCGCACGCATCCGCGTCGGCTCACGCCCGGAGCTACTCGACCTGCCGACCGGGGCGCCGCTCGGCGTGGGCGGCGTCGAGTTCTCCACCACCGTCTTCGATCTCGGCCCCGGCGACGAACTCGTCCTCTACACCGACGGCCTCGTCGAGACCCGCCGGCACTCCCTGGACGAACGCCTCGCCACCATGCTCGGCCTCCTCGACGACCCGACCCGCCCCCTGGAGGAGGTCTGCGACCTGCTCGTCCGCACACTGCACCACCCCGACAACCACGACGACGTGGCCGTGCTCATCGCCCGCGCGCAGCCGGGGGACTGACGCCGATCGCTCGTCAACTCCAGCTCGGTGACCGTCCGTTCGGACCTCCGTACGGCACGGGCCGACCGGTGGCGGCGTCCAGCAGGACGCGATCGCCCACCGGCCGGTCCAGTTTCACCGTCACTTCCCTGCCGAGCAGTTGATCGGTGCACAGACCGTCCCTCTGCCCGTCGACGGACGCGGACAGCACCACGCTGCCGTCCGTCTCCAGCACATGGACGACCGGGCCGTCGTCGCAGGCGCCGTGGTTGCCGACCACGGTGACGGACCGGCCGTCGCCGGCCACCTCGACCAGGCCGCGCAGCTCCCACAGTTCGCCGCTGGGCGACTTCGCGGCCGGCCCGATCGGCGGCTTGGGGAGCTTCGACGGGCCGACGGCGACGCTCTTGAGCGGAGTGTCGTAGCCCTCCAGGGTGAACAGCCAGGCCGGGACCGTCGCCGGGCCGCGGCTGGTGGCCAGCGTCATCTTGCCCAACCGCGCCCCGGTCACGGTGAGGTGCGGTCCGTCATGGGCGCCGCGGGCGAACCTCTCGTACGCGCCGCGCGCCCCCATCAGGGGCCGGGTCAGCGAGCCGCCGCTGTCCCACGTCACCCGTCCGTCGCGCTCCGGCGCGGCGGGAAGGCGGCCGCGCAGGACGAAGTTCTGGGTCGCGTAGGCACGTTCGTCGGCCTTGTCATGGAAACCGCCCTCGGGCAACTCGACCGCCTCGCCCATCGGGTGGTAACCGGCGCGCCACGCCTCGGCAGCCTTCGAGCCGTCCCAGGCGCCGGCCACCCGGCGGGCACGGGCCGCGGCCTCGGGCGCCTGCCCGGTGGCGCGCACCTTGTTTCCCGAGCCGCCGGACTGCTCGCTTCCGCAGCCCGCGAGGGCACCGGTGCCTGCCATGAACAGGGCGACTGCGGCGAGCAGTTGCACCGCGCGGGTGGTCCTGGTGGGGCTGATCTTCCTACGCATGGGCCTTCCCCGGGGAGGAGATGTGGAGTCTGGGGGGGTGCGGGCCGGAGACCGTACCGTTCCTGTGACGCCCGAGCCCCGGGCGGGGTTCACCGAAATCCGTTGCCGGGCCGCCGTCTTCCGTCCTAGGCTGCGATCACTTCACACGAGACGTTCCCCCGAAGTACGCCGCAGAGCGGGAGCGTCCCACCTCATCGAGGTGCCGGAGGGGCGGCAGTCGTCTTTGTCGACCCCTCTTACGGAGGTACCTCGCATGAACATCGGTATCGGCCTGCCCATCGGCGACCCGCCCCTCCTGCTCGACTGGGCGCGGCGCGCCGACGCCGGTCCCTTCAGCACACTCGGCCTGCTCGACCGGCTCGTCTACGACAACCCCGAACCCCTGGTCGCCCTGGCCGTCCTCGCGGGCGCCACGTCCCGCATCCGCATCCAGACCGAGGTGCTGCTCGCCCCGCTGCGTGAGAGCGCCCTGCTGGCCAAGCAGGCCGCCACCCTGGACCGGATGACCGGGGGCCGCCTCGTCCTCGGCCTGGGCATCGGCGGCCGGGACGACGACCACCAGGCCGCGGGCATCGACCTGCGCACCCGGGGCCGGCGCCTGGACGAGCAGATGGCGTTGATGTGCCGCCTGTGGTCGGGCGAGCCGTACGGCGACGGCGTCGGCCCGATCGGCCCGGCGCCCGCTCGGCCCGGCGGCCCGGAGGTGCTCTTCGGCGGCTTCCAGCCCGCCGCGCTCGAACGCGTGGCCCGCTGGGGCGACGGCTTCCTGGCCGCCGCCGCACCCTCATGGGCGGGCGGGCTCTTCGACACCGTGCGCACCTACTGGCGGGAGTACGGCCGCGAGGGCCGGCCCCGGCTCGTCGCGCAGATCAATGTCGCGCTCGGCCCCGAGGACGTGCTCGACGACGCGCGCACCCGCATGCACGAGTACTACGCCTTCACGGGCACGGCCGACCGCATGGTCGCCGCGCTGCTCACCACACCCGCCGGGGTCCGCGAAGCGATCGCCCGCTTCGCGGATCTCGGCGCCGACGAGGTGATGCTCTACTGCTACGGCCTCGACCCGGCGCAGGTGGACCGCCTGTCCGACGCCCTGTGAGAGGCGTCAGCCGGCCAGGGACCCGACCCCGATCACGACGTGCGCGTACAGCTCCTCGGAGACCGCCAGTCGGGTGGTCAGGCCGGCGCGGGTGAAGGCGTCGACGGCCGAGGGCGCCTGGTGCTCGCTCGTCTCGATCAGCAGGCAGCCGCCGGGCGCGAGCCACCGGCCCGCCTCGGCGGCGACCCGGCGCAGCACCTCGAGTCCGTCGGCGCCCCCGTCGAGGGCGACCAGCGGCTCGTGGTCGCGGGCCTCGGCCGGCAGCAGGCCGACCTCGGCGGTGGGGACGTAGGGCACATTGGCGGCGAGGACGTCGACGCGGCCTCGCAGCTCGCCGGGGAGGGCCTCGAACAGGTCGCCCTGATGGACCCGGCCGCCGTGACCGGCGATGTTGCGGCGGGCGCAGCGCACCGCGGCCGGGTCGATGTCGGCGGCGTGCAGTTCGACGCGGCCGAGAGCGGCGGCGAGGGCGGCGCCCACCGCGCCCGAGCCGCAGCACAGGTCGACGACGACGGCCGCGTCCGGAGCCTGGGCGACGGCCTGGTCGACGAGGAACTCGGTGCGGCGGCGGGGCACGAAGACGCCGGGTTCGACGGCGATCCGCAGCCCCTTGAACTCGGCCCAGCCCAGGACGAGTTCAAGGGGCAGTCCGGCACGGCGGCGGTCCACCATGGCGGCGGCCTCGGCCGGGGTGCGGGCGGCGCCGAGGATCAGCTCCGCCTCGTCCTCGGCGAAGACGCAGCCCGCGGCACGCAGTGCGGCGACGACGGAGGAACGGGAGGGGCGGGACGGCGAAGCGGAAGGAGGAGCGGGCATGAAGCCGAGAGCCTTTCGGAAGCCGAAGGGCGCTCTCACGGTCACCTAGAGCCGGTGATCCGCGCTGTCGTGAGGAGAGAGCACCCGACCTGACACAGCGGTAATGGGTCTCACCTCCTCGGCCTCGCAACGGCCGGGACCACCCGCAGCCGGACGGCCACCCTACCCGAAGGGCCGGACGCTCACCGCGTACGGTGGTCCGCGTACGCACCGATCACGCTCTACGGCGGGCCGCCGCACCGGCGGCCTGGAGGCACCACCCGCATGAACGTCACCCGAGGCTTCACCGGGCGCCCGCGCGTCGACAACCCGGGGCTGCCGCCCGGGCAGTACGACGCGGGCGACGACTGGCCCGTCCTGTCCGCCGAGGTCACACCCGACCTCACGCCTGCCGACTGGACCTTCCGCATCGACGGCCTAGTCGAGGAGCCGCTCACCTGGGACTGGGATGCGGCACACGCGCTGCCGGCGTCGGTGTACGAGGGCGACATCCACTGCGTGACCAGCTGGTCGAAGTTCGGGGTGCGGTTCGGGGGTGTGTCCCTGGACGCGTTCCTGGAGCGGGTGCGGCCGCTGCCGTCCGCCACCCACGCGGTGGCGTACGCGCACACCGGGTACACCACGGACCTTCCGCTCGCCGACCTCACCGGCTCACGTGCCTGGATCGCATGGGAGTACGACGGCCGGCCGCTCACGCCCGAGCACGGCGGTCCGGCGCGGCTGCTCGTGCCGCACCTGTACTTCTGGAAGAGCGCCAAGTGGATCGCGGGCCTGCGGCTGCTCGACCACGACGAGGCCGGCTTCTGGGAGCAGAACGGCTACCACGCGCGCGGCAACCCCTGGGAGGAGCAGCGGTACTCCGGTGACTGAGATCTTCACTCCTCCGACCCGGTTCGCCGTCCCCGGCCGCATCGCCGTCGGCAACGGGGCCGCGAACCGCTGGCAGACCGCCACGCTCACCGAGATCCGCCGCGAGACCCCGCGTGCCGCGACCTTCCGGTTCGCGGTGCCCGCCTGGGCGGGGCACCTGCCGGGGCAGCACCTGATGCTGCGGCTGACCGCCGCGGACGGCTACACGGCCCAGCGCCACTACTCGATCGCGTCCGCGCCGGACGACTCGGGACACATCGAGCTGACCTTGGACCATGTCGACGGCGGCGAGGTCTCCGGCTGGTTCCACACCGAGGCCCGGCCGGGCGACCGGGTCGAGGTGCGCGGCCCGCTGAGCGGCTTCTTCGCCTGGCCGGGCGACCGGGCGGCGCTGCTGATCGGCGCGGGATCCGGGGTCGTGCCGCTGATGTCGATGGTGCGGCACCACCGGGCACGGGACCTGTCCGTGCCGCTGCGGCTGCTGGTGTCCGCGCGCGGTCCCGAGCAGCTCATCTACGCGGCGGAGTACGGCCCGGAGACGACGCCCGTGTTCACGCGGAACGCCCCGCCGGGTCTGCCCGTGGGACGTCTGACGGCCGCCCGTGTGGCGCCGCTCCTGGCCGAGCGGCCTCCCGGTGGGTGGGAGGCCTACGTGTGCGGCTCCAACGCCTTCGCCGAGCATGCCTCGCGTCTGCTGGTCGCGGCCGGCCAGCCGGTGGACCGTATCCGGATCGAACGCTTCGGCTGAGCCCCGGCGCTCCCCGGCTCGTCCCACGCGGCGGCCGGTCACCGTGAACGAAGTCCCGTGGACGGGGTACGAGATCCATGTGGCACTCGCACGCATACGTGGCGGCCCGAGGGAGCGAGGGTACGGCTCCCGGGGCCTCCGGTGACGGCGAGGAGGCGGGCATGGGAACCCGGGTGCGCGGCTGGCGGTGGCGGCGCAATCCGCTGCGACGCCGGTCGGACGTCGTCGAGGCGTGGACGGCGCTGGCCGTCGCCGTCCTGCTGTTGCTGGGCGCTCCACTGGCCGGGACGGTCGCGGCCTGGTGGGCCCACGACGAGGCACGGTCGACCGCGGTGGCCCAGCGGGCCGAACGCCGGCACGTCCGCGCCGAGGTCGTGGGCAGAGACCCCGACAGCCTGCCCGCCCTGCACGGCGGCCGGGAGTACACGTACCGGGCGACCGTGCGGTGGGCGGAGCCGGGCGACGGATCCCGGACCGCCACGGCGCAGGTCCCGGCGGGCACGCGGCCCGGTGAGAGGGTCGACGTGTGGTTCGACGCGCGGGGCCGCAGCGTGCCGCCGCCACCGGACGACGCGGCGGTCTGGCAACACACCTTCGCCATCGGCACCTGCGCCACGGCCGGCACGGTCGCCGTGGTGCTCCTCGGCCGTGCGGTCGTACGCCGGGTGGCGACCGGTCACCGGATGGCCGAGTGGGAGCGCGAGTGGGCCCGTACGGAGCCGGAGTGGACCGGGCGGCGGACCTGACCGGGCGTTCATGAGTGCTCCGACCACCAGGCGGTCTGTCTCCCCTCCCCCGTCCATGCCCCGATCGAGGACGAGAAGACCTGGCGAGTGGTCCGACCACCCGCGTACGGTGTGATCATCAACGTCCTCTTCACCCAAGGCGGTCCTACATGGCGCTGTTCGACCTCCCCCTCGACGAACTCCGCGAGTACCACAGCTCCTCCACCGAGCCCGAGGACTTCGACGCCTTCTGGTCCAAGACCCTGCAGGAGGCGCGCGAGTACGACCTGGACGCCCGGTTCGAACCGGTCGACACGGGACTGTCGACGGTGACGGTGTACGACGTGACCTTCGCCGGATTCGGCGGGCACCCGGTGAAGGGGTGGCTGACGCTGCCCGCAGCGACGGAGGAACCACTGCCGCTGGTCGTGGAGTTCATCGGCTACGGGGGCGGGCGCGGCCTGCCGCACGAGCACCTGCTGTGGGCGTCCACGGGCCGCGCGCACTTCGTGATGGACACCCGCGGCCAGGGCAGCGCCTGGGGCGGCGGTGGCGGCACCCCCGATCCGGTCGGCGGCGCGCCCGCGTACCCCGGTTTCATGACCCGCGGCATCGACGCGCCGGAGAACTACTACTACCGCCGGGTGTTCACGGACGCGGTGCGCGCCGTCGACGCGGCCCGCTCGCATCCGCTCACCGATGCGGCCCGGACCGTGGCGCTCGGCGCCAGCCAGGGCGGCGGCATCACCATCGCCGTCGGCGGTCTGGTCCCCGACCTGGTCGCGGTCGCGCCGGACGTGCCGTTCCTGTGCGACTACCCGCGGGCGGCGACGCTGACGGACCGTCACCCCTACCGCGAGATCGGCCTGTACCTCAAGACCCACCGCGGCCGCGGCGAGGACGCCCTGCGCACGCTCTCCTACTTCGACGGCGTGCACTTCGCCGCCCGCGGCCGGGCCCCCGCACTGTTCTCGGCGGCGCTGGAGGACCAGACCTGCCCGCCGTCCACCGTCTTCGCCGCCTTCAACGCCTGGGCGCACGAGGACAAGGCGATCGAGGTGTACGAGTTCAACGACCACGAGGGCGGCGGCCCGTACCAGGAGGCCGCCAAGGTGCGCTGGCTGCGGTCCTACGCCTGAGCGGAACTCCACTTCCCTCCGGTCCGACCAGTCGGTACGTTCAGGGAGCCCGGGCCGCAGGGCCGCGGACCGGGCTTCCGACGGACGATGGAGGGGCCATGCCCGAGCGCACGCCAGACATCCACGGTCACTGCGACACCCGCTTCGCCGCGGTGCGGACGGCGTTCGAGGAGAACTTCCGGGAGCGGGGCGAGCTCGGCGCCGCGGTCGCCGTCTCGGTCGACGGCGTGACCGTGGTCGACCTGTGGGGCGGCTGGGCCGACGCGGCCCGCACCCGGGCCTGGGAGCGCGACACGCTGGTCAACGTCTGGTCGACGTCCAAGGGTCCGGTGGCGCTGTGCGCGCACATCCTCGCCGACCGGGGCCTGCTCGACCTCGACGCCCCGGTGGCCGCGTACTGGCCGGAGTTCGCCGCGGCCGGCAAGGAGAAGATCCTTGTACGGCATCTGCTGTCGCACCGCGCCGGACTCTCCGGCCCGCGCGAGCCGCACACCTTCGCCGATCTGTGCGACTGGGAGGTGACGACGGGCCGGCTGGCGGCGATGGAGCCGTGGTGGGAACCGGGGACGCGGTCCGGGTACCACGCGCTGACGTACGGCCACCTGGTCGGCGAGGTCGTCCGGCGGGTGTCGGGGCTGCTGCCGGGCGCGTTCCTGGAGCGTGAGGTGACCGGGCCGCTCGGGCTCGACTTCACCATCGGACTGCCGGAGAAGGAGGCCGTGCGGGCGGCGGAGATGGTGCATCCGCGGGTCGCGCCCAGCAGCGAACAGGCGGCGATCTTCAGCCAGTTGGCGCCCGCCGCGCTTGCCGCACTGACCAATCCCGTGGTGGGCGCGACCGAGGCCAACACGCCCGAGTGGCGGGCCGCCGAGATCCCCGCCGCGAACGGCCACGGCACCGCGCGGGCCGTCGCCGCCCTGTACGGGATCTTCTCGGGCCGGGGTACGTACGACGGCCACCGCATCCTGTCTCCCGAGGCGGCCGAGCGGGTGCGCGAGGGTCAGGGCGCCTGCCGGGACCTGGTGCTGGGCGCCGGGTTCGACGGCGAGACGGAGGCCGGGCTGGGCCTGTGGCTGAGCGGGCCGCACGGCTCGTACGGGCCCGATCCGCGGGCCTTCGGGCACGACGGTTTCGGCGGGTCCTGCGGGCTGGCGGATCCGGAGGCGGGAGTGTCGCTGGGCTACGTGATGAACCGCATGGGGCCGCACATCGCCAACGATCCACGCAAGATGGCGCTGGTCGACGCCTTGTACAGCACCCTGTGACAGCCGCGTGGACCCACGGCTACGGGACCCGTCCCGGCGCCGGGGACCGAGCGCCTACCCGGGCCGTCCGGCCGCGACCATGCGGACGCGCGGGCTGCCGTCGCTGCGCTGCCCGAACTCGGGCAGCGCATGGAGATCCACCCGGAAACCGGCACGGTCCAGCTCCCGCAGGACGTCGCCGAACCGGACGGCCCGGTAGTACATGACGAAGGGCGGCCGCCACACGGCGTTGCGGACCCGCATCACCGCGTCGAAGCCCTCCAGCATCCAGTACGCGGTGGATCCCGGGCGGGGCGGGGCGACGAGGGGGAACGCGAAGCACCCGCCCGGCCGCAGGACGGAGTGGACCTGCTGGAACAGCCCCGGTAGCTCACCCGGGAGGAAGTGCCCGAACGCGCCGAAGCTGACCACGAGGTCGAACGCGGGCCGGAACGGCAGGGCGCGGGCGTCGGCACGCACCCAGGAGACCCGCGGCCCGACGGCCCGGCCGCGCTCCCGCGCGACGGCGAGCATGCCCGCACTGAAGTCGACCCCCGTGACACTCCGCCGGCACACGCCCGTCAGCACATCCACGCCCGCGCCCGTGCCGCAGCACAGGTCGAGCCCGTCCTCGAACGGCCCGATCCGCCGCAACGCCGCCGCGGCGGCCTCCAGCACCGCGTCCGGCGTGCGGAAGGGGGTGTGGTCGAACTTCGGGGCGAGCAGGTCGTAGCCACGCTCGACGGAGGACAGCGCCTGTACGGCGAGTTCGCGGAGGCTGGGACCTTCGGGGCTGAACATCAGCATCAGCTTAGTCACGCCTGGGCAGCAGGAACGGCGTCGCCGGGATCTGGGCACCGGAACGGGCCCGCCGGTCCGGCTCTCGACCGGGGTATTGAGGCGCACATCACAGCGGTGGTCGCGGATCGGGTGGTATGGTGCGGTGAGCACTTGTGTACGCCCCGATGTGGCGCCGGTGCAGTTTCCTTCCTCAGCTCGCCGAACCGCCCGCCGTAATCCCGGTCGGATCAGCAGCTTCTCAGCACCCCCTCGTCAGCAGACCTTGTGGTCCGTCGCCGAGGTGCTGTTCTCCGCCGCCCGGAGGCACGTACGTACGCCCTCCCCTGCGGCTCTCCCCTCCCTTGCTCCCGCATGCCTGCGTCCCAGGCCCTCCGTCCGTGAAAGGACCGACCACCATGACCGCCACTCTCGAACACCCTCCCCTCCAGCAGCAGACCCAGACCGTCACCGGTGTCGTCGACATCGACGCGGGCGGCAAGGCACACCTGCGCGCCGCGAACTGCCTTCCGACGTCCGCCGACCCCCAGGTCCCGGCCGCGCTGATCCGCCGGTACGGACTGCGCAAGGGCGACCTCGTCGAAGGCGTACGCGGCTCCCAGCGCACCCTGACCGAGGTCGCGCACGTGAACGGCCGCACGCCCGAAGAGACCCGCGGTCGCCGTCACTTCCGCGACCTCACGCCCCTTCACCCGCGCGAACGACTCCGCCTCGAACACCCGGCGTCCGGTCTCGCCGGACGCGTCGTCGACCTGCTCTCGCCCGTCGGCAAGGGGCAGCGCGGGCTCCTCGTGGCCCCGCCCAAGACCGGCAAGACCGTGCTGCTCCAGCAGATCGCGGCCGCCGTCGCCGGCAACCACCCCGAATGCCGGCTGATGGTGGTGCTGCTCGACGAACGCCCCGAGGAAGTCACGGACATGCGACGCTCGGTGCGGGGCGAGGTGTACGCCTCGACCTTCGACCAGACGCCCAGGCAGCACATCGCGCTCGCCGAGCTGGTGATCGAGCGGGCCAAGCGGCTCGTCGAGGCCGGCGAGGACGTCGTGATCCTCCTCGACTCGCTGACCCGGCTGTGCCGGGCGCACAACAACGCGGCCGCCTCCGGTGGCCGCACCCTCAGCGGTGGCGTCGACGCGGCCGCGCTGCACGGCCCCAAGCGATTCTTCGGCGCCGCCCGCCTGGCCGAGGAGGGCGGATCGCTGACCATCCTCGCCACCGCCCTGGTCGAGACCGGCTCCCGCGCCGACGACTACTTCTTCGAGGAGCTCAAGAGCACCGGCAACATGGAGCTCCGACTGAGCCGTGAACCGGCCTCCCGCCGGGTCTTCCCGGCCGTCGACATCACCGGCTCCGGCACCCGCCGCGAGGAACTCCTCCTGTCCTCGCCCGAGTTGACCGCCGTACACGGGCTGCGGCGCGCCCTGCGCACCCGCGACGGCGAGGCGAGCCTGGAGACCCTGCTGGAGCGGATGCGCGCCACCCCCGACAACGCGACGTTCCTGCGCCGGATCCAGCCGACGCTGCCCGCCCGCCAGGGAGACTGACGGCGGTTCACGTGCATCCCTCGGTGCGGCATCCGGGTGCACACCTGCCGCATTCGGCCCTGACAGCGCGGCGTGGCCAGGACTTCGTTCCTACGTTGATCATATGAAGATCGGATTCCCTTCCAGGGTGGCCGTGCCGACCTGCGGTCTCTGCGTCGCCGGCATCCTGGCGCTCGCCCCCGTCGCGGCGGCCGCCCAGACAGAGCCGGACCCCGGTGCACCGGGCGCGCCGCGGGGGACAGCCCCGGTGTCGACCCTGCTGTACCGCTCCGGCACACAGGCGCGGCCGCGCCCCGGGGCACCGCAGGTCCCGGATGTCTCCGCCCTGTCGTGGCTGGTGGCCGACGCCGACACCGGCGAGGTGCTCGCCGCGCACGACGCCCACCGCAAACTGCCGCCCGCCAGCACCCTGAAGACCCTGTTCGCCCTCACGGTGCTGCCGGCGCTGCCCGGAGGAATCCGGCACCGGGTCACGGACGCGGAGCTGTCGGGCATCGGGTCGGGCAGCAGCCTGGTCGGGGTCGAGGAGGGGGGCGCGTACCGCCTCACCGACCTGTGGCGCGGAGTGTTCCTCAGCTCCGGCAACGACGCCGTGCGTGTCCTGGCCGAGCTCAACGGGGGCTGGCACACCACGGCCGCGCGTATGGAGGCCAAGGCCCGCACCCTGGGTGCGCACGACACCCGTGTCCGGTCACCCGACGGATATGACGCGCCGGGCCAGGTGTCGTCGGCCTACGATCTGGCCGTGTTCGGCCGCGCGGGGCTGCGCAACGCCGACTTCGCGCGGTACTGCGCCACGGCCGAGGCCAAGTTCCCGGAGGCCGACGGCTCGGCGTACGACATCCACAACACCAACCGGCTGCTCACCGGCAAGGACGGTGTGGCGCCCTACCCGGGACTGATCGGCATCAAGAACGGCTACACCAGCAACGCCGGCCACACTCTGATCGCCGCCGCCCGCCGCGACGGGCGCACCCTCGTCGTCTCGGTGATGAACCCTCAGTCGGGCGACGCCTTCACCGTCTACGAGGAGGCGCGGTCGTTGCTCGACTGGGGTTTCGAAGCCGCCGGCCGGGTCGATCCGGTGGGGTCACTGGACGCCCTGCGCAGCAGACCGCGGCCCGGCCCTCCCGCCCTGCCTGTGGCCGCGCCGGACACACCGGACACCGGGCCGGGCTGGCCGGCGACGGCGGCGATCGCGGCCGCAGCCTGTCTGGGCGCGGGGGCGGTCGAGCTGGCGCTGCGGCTCATGGGCGTCCGCACGGCGCCGGAGTGACCGACCGGCAGCCACACCAGCAGCCCGAGGGTGATCCAGGTATAGGTGTTGCTGCCGAGAAACCCGTCGACGCCGGACGCGTCGTCGAACCACAGCCACACCACGCTGGTGCACAGCACCGCATACAGCGCGGCCGCGATCCGCGGCTGCTCGGCCCGGACCAGCACCACGAAGGACGGCAGCAGCCATACGAGGTGGTGCACCCAGGTGATCGGGCTGACCAGACACGCCGTCAGCCCGGTCAGGGCGAACGCGGCGTACCAGTCCCCCGCCGCCACGGCCTTGCGGGCGCGCCAGGCCCACACGCCCATCACCAGCAGGGCCACCACCGCCCAGACGGACTTGCCCTCCAGGCCGAGGCGGGCCAGGACGCCCTGCAGGGACTGGTTCGAGACGTAGTCCAGCTGGCCCACCCGGGTGGTGTCCCACAGCGCATGCGTCCAGTAGAAACGCGACGCGTCCGGCGTCACCCACGCCGCCAGCCCCGTCGCCCCCGCGGCGACGACCGTCGCGACGGCCGCAGCCCGCCACCGCCGGGCGAGCAGCAGCAGCGCGATGAAGATCGCGGGCGTCAGCTTGATCGCCGCCGCGAGTCCGATGCCGACACCGGCCCAGCGTCCCCGCCCGGTGGCGAGCAACCAGGCGTCGACCAGCACGAGTGCGAGGAGCAGCAGGTTGACCTGGCCGAAGCTGAACGTGTCGCGGAGCGGTTCGTACAACGCGAGCGCACAGGCGGCCAGGGAGCAGCCGTACCAGCCGTAGCGCCGCCACGCCTTGCCGGTCAGCGCCCGCAGCGACACGCCCAGGGCGGTCAGATTGAGCAGCAGGGCGATCGCGACCGCGGTGTGCAGGCCGACGAGGGCCATCGGCAGCATCGCGACCGCGGCGAACGGCGGGTAGGTGAAGCCGTACATGGTCCCCGGCACCCGGTAGTCGTAGATGCGTCCGCCGTCGTGGATCCAGCTGTGGACGGTGCCGTGGTAGACGCGCAGGTCGAACCAGTCCCGCAGCAGCGGCACCGTCGCGGTGAAGACGGTCACGGCGGCGGCGAGGACGAGCACGAGCGGCAGTCGCCCGCGGTCGGTGCGGGGCGCCCTCATGCCGTACGTCCCAGGACCGGGGCCTGCGCGGCCTGGTGGGCCTGCCACAGCACGACCACCGCGAGGACCCCGCCGGAGACGGCCAGCAGCAGCTGCCCGAGATCCGCCGGGCCGCCGCTGGGCAGTACGGCGAGCGCGAGAACGCAGGTGACGGCCGCCACCCGGTGCCGTACCGAGGTGGTGGGCGCCGCGGCGGCGATGAGGAACAGCCCCCACAGCGCGTACCAGGGCCGGATCGCCGGGCCGAAGGCCGCGACCGCCGCCAGGCTGAGCCCCAGCGCGTACACCGGGCGGGGGCGCAGCCGCAGCCATATGACGAGCAGGGCGACCGCGGTGATCGCCAGTCCGGCCGCGTGCCACACCGGGACGGCGAGCGGCGCCAGATCGCTGCCCAGCCGTTCCAGCAGGGCGCCGGTGGCACGGCCGAGCAGGCTGGTGAGCGCCCAGTTGTGCGGCGAGACGGGCGTGTTGAGGGCGGCGATCCAGCCGTACCCCGTGCCGGCCACGGCCGTCGCGGCGACCGTCGTGGCCGCGGAGGCGGCGGCGGTCGTCAGCACCGCCCGCACCGGGTGGCGGCCCGCGCGCATCTGCAGCACGACGATCGCGGCGAGCCCGAGCACCGCGGGCGCCTTCACCAGCGCGGCCAGCGTGATGAGCACGGCACCCAGGACCGGCCTGCGACCGAGCGCCGCGACCAGGCCGACGCCGAGCAGGCCGAGCATCATGGCGTCGTTGTGCGCGCCGGCCACGAGGTGCAGCAGCACCAGCGGGTTGAGGGCACCGAGCCACAGCGCGGCGGCCGGGTCGGCGCCGCTGTGCCGGGCGAGGCGGGGCAGCGCGGCCGCCATCAGGGCCACGCCCAGCAGGGCCAGGAGCCGCATCCCCATGAGGCCGGCGGGCAGTTCGCCGCTGGTCAGGCCGGACAGCGCGGAGGCGGCGGCGAGGAACACCGGGCCGTAGGGTGCCGCGGTGTGCTGCCACACGGGCGAGACCTCGTCGGCGAGCGGGCCGCCGAGACGGGACGGTCCGTGGGCGTACACGTCGATCTGGGCGTCCACCATGGCCCCCTGGGCGAGGTAGCTGTAGACGTCCCGGCTGAACAGCGGCGGGGCCAGCAGCAGCGGGGCCGCCCAGACGGCGAGGACCAGCAACAACGCGCGTGGCGTGGGTGGTTCGGGACTGCGGATCAGCCGGCCGAGCAGGGCCCAGGCCGCGATCAGCAGGACGACGCCGAAGTACACGCCGACCAGCCCGAGAGCGGCGCCGGCCGTGGAGGGCGACAACAGCTCGCGGACGGGAAGGGCTCCGGCCGTCTCACCGCCCAGTGCGAGAAAGGCGGTACCGGCCAGACCGAGTACCTGACAGCGGCGGAGATCGACGGAGGAAGCCATGGCCAACACTCGGTCAGCGTGTCAACGCCGGGTGGCCGGAAAACGACGTTCCCCCTTCCGGTGGAAGACCTGCGCATGACCTCCGCGTGATCAGAACACCGACAGTCCGGTGAGCGTCGTGAAACGGTCCAGGGCAGCGACCCCGGCGACTGAATTGCCGCGTTCGTCCAAGCCCGGGCTCCACACGCACAACGTGCAGCGCCCCGGCACGACGGCGACGATTCCTCCGCCGACCCCGCTCTTGCCGGGCAGGCCGACGCGGTAGGCGAAGTCGCCGGCCGCGTCGTACGTCCCGCAGGTCAGCATCACCGCGTTGACCTGCTTGGCCTGACTGCGCGTGAACAGCCGCGAGCCGTCGGCGCGGACGCCGTGCCGGGCCAGGAAGACGGTGGCGAGGGCGAGGTCGGCGCAGGAGGCCCGGACGGAACACTGTCTGAAGTACTGGTCGAGCAGCAGCGGCACCGGGTTGTCGATGTTGCCGTACGAGGCCATGAAGTGGGCCAGGGCGGCGTTGCGGTCGCCGTGCGCGGCCTCGGAGGCGGCGACCTCGTGGTCGAAGTCCAGGCCGGGGTTGCCGCTCTCGGTGCGCAGGAAGTCGAGGAGGGTGCCCGCCGCGTCGCCGGTACGGGTCTGGAGGCGGTCGGTGACGACCAGCGCACCGGCGTTGATGAACGGGTTGCGCGGGATGCCGTTCTCGTACTCCAACTGGACCAGGGAGTTGAAGGGGTTGCCGGACGGCTCGCGGCCTACGTGTTCCCAGAGTTCGTCGCCCTCGCGGGCCAGGTCGAGGGCGAGGGTGAAGACCTTGGTGACGGACTGCGTGGAGAACGGCTCACGCCAGTCCCCCACGCCGTACACCGTGCCGTCCAGCTCGGCGACGGCCATGCCGAAGCGGCGCGGGTCGCAGGCGGCGAGCGCCGGGATGTAGTCGGCGGGCCGACCGCGGCCGGGCGTGTGCTCGATCTCCTCGGCGATGCGCTCCAGGACCGGTTGGAAGGTCAGCGACGACGTCATGATCACCAGTGTGCCTCCGGGTCGGTCCTGGCGCGCATCCGCAGGTCAGACGACCGGCGAACCGCTGCCCGCGACGACCTCCGGCCGCAACAGCGCGGCCAGCCGCTCGGCCGGCAACAGGCCCTTCTCCAGGACGAGTTCGGCGACCCCGCGGCCGGTGGCCAGGGCCTCCTTGGCGATGTCGGTGGCGGCCGTGTACCCGATGTGCGGGTTGAGCGCGGTCACCAGTCCGATGGAGTTCTCCACGCTGGCGCGCAGCGCCTCGGTGTTGGCGGTGATGCCGTCCACGCAGCGCTCGGCGAGGGTCAGGCAGGCGCTCTCGAGATGGGTGATGCTCTCCGACAGGGAGTGCAGGATGACCGGCTCGAAGGCGTTCAGCTGGAGCTGTCCGGCCTCGGCGGCCATGGTGATGGTGACGTCGTTGCCGATCACCTCGAAGGCGACCTGGTTGACGACCTCGGGGATCACCGGGTTGACCTTGCCGGGCATGATGCTCGAACCGGCCTGCACGGGCGGCAGGTTGATCTCACCGAGGCCCGCGCGCGGCCCGGAGGACAGCAGGCGCAGGTCGTTGCAGCTCTTCGACAGCTTGACGGCGATCCGCTTGAGCACGCCGGACATCTGCACGAACGCGCCGCAGTCCTGGGTCGCCTCGACCAGGTTCGCTGCGGTGACCAGGGGCAGCCCGGTGATGTCGGCGAGATGGCGGCGGGCGGCTTCCGCGTACCCGGCGGGGGCGTTGAGCCCCGTCCCGATCGCGGTGGCGCCCAGGTTGATCTCGTGGATCAGCTCGACGGCCTCGGCGAGCCGGCTGCGGTCCTCGTCCAGCATCACGGCGTACGCGGAGAACTCCTGCCCCAGCGTCATCGGCACCGCGTCCTGGAGCTGGGTGCGCCCCATCTTGAGTACGCCGCGGAACTCGACGGCCTTGCGGGCGAAGGCGTCCTGCAGCACGGACATCGCCTTGAGCAGGCCGCGCACCGCGAACACCGTCGCGATCTTGACGGCGGTCGGGTAGACGTCGTTGGTGGACTGGCCGAGGTTGACGTCCTCGTTGGGGTGCAGGTACCGGTACCGGCCCCTGGCGTGGCCCAGCAGCTCCAACGCCCGGTTGGCGACGACCTCGTTGGCGTTCATGTTGGTGGAGGTGCCGGCGCCGCCCTGGATGACGTCGACGACGAACTGGTCGTGCAGCTTGCCGGAGCGTATCTCCCGGCAGGCGGCGACGATGGCGTCCGCCTTGTCCGAAGGGAGCAGGCCGAGTTCCTCGTTCGCGAGAGCGGCGGCCTCCTTGACGGCGGCGAGGGCGTCGATCAGGTGCGGGTAGGCGGAGATCGGCGTGCCCGTGATGGGGAAGTTCTCCGTGGCGCGCAGGGTGTGGATGCCCCAGTAGGCCTCGGCGGGGACGTCGCGGTCTCCGAGCAGATCGTGTTCGCTGCGGGTGGCGGCGGTCATGAAGGTCCTCTGTGGTGTCGGAGAGGTGCGAGTCAGGCGTACGAGGCGGAGGGCAGCGGATCGAGCGCACGCACCGGCCGGACGCTGCCGACCGGCTGTCCGCCGCCGAGCAGCGGCTCGCCCGCGAACTCGGCGAGCAGCGCCGGGTCGACACCGGCCCGGGCCAACGCCGCGGCGGCGACCGGGATCCGGGCCCGGTCGGCGCCGTCGGCGATCTTCACGGCGACGGTCCGGCCGTCCGGGAGCGCGGCGACCTGGACGCCCTCGAAGCCGTCCTTGGCGAGCAGTCCGGGCACGGCCCGCATCAGCGCGGCCACGTCCCGGCCGGAGCCGGACGCCATCTCGGCGTGCTCGCGCATCGCGTCGGCGACCCGTGCCTCGGGGGTGCCGGGAGCGGCGGTGGTGATACGGGCGGCGACCCGCGCAAGGCCGTGCAGGGAGACGGCGAACAGGGGTGCGCCGCAGCCGTCGACGGTCACCCTGGCGATGCGCCGACCGGTGAGGTCCTCGACGATCTCGGCGATGGCCTGCTGGAGGGGGTGGGCGGGGTCGAGGTAGTCGTCGAGGGGCCAGCCGTTGAGCTTGGCCGTGTAGAGCATGGCGGCGTGCTTGCCGGAGCAGTTCTGGGCGAGCCGGGAGGGCATGCGGCCCTCGCGCACCCAGGCGTCCCGGACGACCGGGTCGAACGGCAGGTCGGGGACGTTGCGCAGGTCGTCCTCGGCGAGTCCGGCGATCTCGAGGATGCGCCGGGTGCCGGCGAGGTGGCGCTCCTCCCCGGAGTGGCTGGCGGCGGCGAGCGAGAGCAGCTCGCCGTCGAGCGGGAGCCCGGCCCGCACCATGGCGACGGCCTGGACGGGCTTGAGTGCCGACCGAGGGTAGAAGGCGGCCTCGATGTCGCCGAGCTGGAGCTGGACCTCGCCGTCCGCACCGAGGACGACGACGGAGCCGTAGTGGATGCCTTCGACCATCCCGCCGCGTATGAGGTGGGCGACGGGGGCGTGGAGGGGCTCACGGACTGGGGGTGCGTCCGCGACGGAGCTGCTGTACATCACTGCCTGGTTCATCGGCGAGGTGTCGTCGGCCGGGGCGCGGTTCACGCGTCGGCCCTGGTGGAGGTGGTGCGTATCCGGCCGCGCATGCCGTACCGGCCCGCGACCAGCGCCGCGACGATCAGCGGCAGGCACAGCACGTCTCCGGCGTCGACATGGCCGGAACGTTTCTGCACAGCGTCGCGCGGGGACTGCTCGCTCACGCCTCGGGTCCGCCTTCCATGGTGTCCGTGCGCGCGGAGCGCACGATGTCGGTGAGGGTGGTCTCGACTCGGTCGAGGTGGTGGGACATGGCCTCGAGCGCGTCGTGCTCGGAACCGTCGATCAGCGCCTCGACGATCGCCCGGTGCTCACGGTTGGACTGCTCCCGGCGTCCGCCCAGCTCGTTCAGGAACGCCGACTGGCGGGCGAGCGCGTCCCGGATCTCCTCGATGACCCGGCGGAACACCGGATTCTGCGCGGCCTCGGCCACGGCCAGATGGAAGAGGGTGTCCATCGCGACCCACGCGGTGGTGTCCGTCTCCCGCTCCATGCGGTCCAGCAGGTGGGCGAGGTGGTCGAGGTTCTCCGGGGTGCGGCGCAGCGCCGCGTACCCGGCGACCGGGATCTCGACGTGCCGGCGCACCTCCAAGAGGTCACTGGCCGAGTAGTCGCCGAACGTGGGGTCCTCGACGCTGCTCGCGACGACGAAGGTGCCCTTGCCGGTCTTGGCCACGGTCAGCCCCATCGTCTGCAGGGCGCGCAGGGCCTCCCGCAGCACCGGGCGGGACACCTCGAGGGTGCGGCAGAGCTCCGCCTCGGAGGGGAGCTTGTCGCCGATCGCGTACTCGCCGCGCTCGATGGCGCCGCGAAGGTGGGAGAGCACCGCTTCCATCGCGCTGACGCGCCGCGGGCCCACTCCACCTGTCTGGCTGTCTGACAGGTTCACGAGGTGATACTCCGGGTGGCCGGCGGGTGGTGTCAAGCGGGCCGAGCGCACCGCAAACCGGTGGACCCCCCGTTTCGGCAGTGGGGCTACCCGCACCCCACGTGGGGGGAAGACGTCATTCTGCTTCCGGGAAATGGTTCACATACTGAAGCGCATGGCCAATCCAATGGTGCTCCCGGGGAACTCGTCCACGCACGAAGAACAACGCGAACAGCAAAGGGGAAGCGACTTTTCCGAACTGTCGCGCCGCATAACCGAAGCCGGGCTTCTGCGGCGCCGGCCGTTGTATTACACCGTGCGTTTCGGGGCGGTGACCCTCGCTCTTGCGGGAGGCATCGGGGCGTTTCTCGCGCTGGGGGACAGCTGGAGCCAGCTGATCGTCGCCGCTTTCCTGGCCGTGATCTTCGGCCAGCTTGCGCTGGCGGCCCACGACCTCGCCCACCGGCAGGTCTTCTCCCGCCGACGCCCCAGCGAGGTCGGCGGTCTGCTGGTCGCCGATCTGCTGCTGGGCATGAGCTACGGCTGGTGGATGAACAAACACACCCGGCACCATGCGAATCCGAATCACGAGGGGAAGGACCCCGACGTCTCCCCCGATATTCTGGTGTGGTCACAGCGGCAGGCACGCAAGGCAAAGGGGCTGCCCCGTTTCATCGGAAAACACCAGGCCGTGCTCTTCTTTCCGCTGCTCACCCTGGAAGGGCTGAATCTGAGTTTCGCCAGCTTCAAGGCGCTGGGGAACGCGTCGATGAAACGGCCGGTGCTGGAGGGGGCGCTGCTCGTCGTCCATTTCGTCGTGTACTTCGGCGCCCTGTTCACCGTGCTCTCCCCTGCCCAGGCGCTCGCCTTCGTCGCCGTCCACCAGGGCCTGTTCGGGATCTGTCTCGGCTCGGTGTTCGCACCCAATCACAAGGGGATGCCGATGATCGAGGAGGGGATGCGGCTGGACTTCCTGCGTCGCCAGGTCCTCACATCGCGCAACGTCAGGGGCGGCGTGCTCATCGATGTCTTCATGGGCGGGCTCAACTACCAGATCGAGCACCACCTCTTCCCCAGCATGCCGACGCCGGCGCTCGGCAGGGCCCAGGTCATCACCGAGCGGTACTGCGCCGAGCTGGGCATCCCGTACCACCAGACCGGGCTGCTCGCCTCGCACCGAGAGGCGTTGCGCCACCTCAGGAGCGTCGGAGAGCCGCTGCGGGACGCGGGCGACTGACTCGAAACCGCTGGGTGCCGGTGCCCAGGGCGGGGTCTTCGCGCCCGCACCCGTCACGACCACACGGCCTCGGCGATCGACACCCCCGCGAACGCCGCGCCGAGACCCGCGCTCACGCTGGCCACGACGTTGACGGCGGCATAGAGCCCGGCCCCCGTCTCGGCCAGCCGCAGTGTCTCGTACGAGAAGGTCGAGTACGTGGTCAGGGCGCCGCACAGGCCGGTGCCGAGCAGCAGCTGAAGGTGGGAGTCCGCGGCGCCCGCCGCTGCCGCGCCCGCCAGCAGGCCGAGGACCGCACAGCCGACGACGTTGACGGCGAAGGTGCCCCAGGGGAAGACGGAGTCGTGCCGGGACTGCACCGCCCGGTCGGCGAGATAGCGGAGCGGGGCGCCGATCATGGCGCCCGCGACGACCAGCAGCCAGTTCACCACGGCTTCTCCCCCTGCGTGCCCGATGCGCCCCGGCCGACGTACCTGATGACCTCGCAGTCGTCGAGGATCACGAGTCCCTCGGTGACCAGTTCGTCGAGCTGTGGCAGGAAGGCCCGGACGCGCTCCTCGGTGTCGACGATCACGACGGCCACCGGCAGGTCCTCGCTCAGGGACAGCAGCCGGGAGGTGTGGATCACGGACGAGGCACCGAAGCCTTCGATGCCCTTGAAGACGCTGGCGCCCGCCAGCCCCGCCGCGCGGGCCCGGTGCACGATCTCGGAGCAGAGGGGCCTGTGGTGCCAGGTGTCGTTCTCACCGACGAAGACGGTCACGCGCGTGGCGTTGCCGGTCAGCCGGGTCATCGCTGCCTCCAGGTCAGGAAACGGCGGGTCGCGGTCGCGCCGAGCCACACCGCGGCGAGCGCCGCCGACACGGTCGCGGCCAGATACGCCAGGGCGGTGCGCGGGTGGCCGGCGTCGACCAGCCGCTGAATGTCGACGGCGTACGTCGAGAAGGTCGTGAAGCCGCCGAGCACTCCGGTGCCGACGAAGGGGCGGACCAGGCGGTGGGCGACCCGGACGTCGGTGATGATCACCATGAACACGCCGATCACGGCGCAGCCGATGACATTGACCCAGAAGGTCGGCCAGGGGAACCCGCCCGTCTGCGCGGGCCACCACACCGAGGCCGCATACCGGGCCGTCGCGCCGATCGCCCCGCCGACGGCGACCACCGCGACGACGGGCACCTGGGCGCGCCAGGCGCGCCGCCGTGGGGGACGCGTGTCCAGGGGGAGGCTCTCGGTCTCCGGGGCTGTCATGACGGTACGTCTCCTACTCGCCGGGGCCCTGACTGCGGGCGCCTGTCGTCGCAAGTAGGGACCGTTGGCGGCACCGACGCCGCGGTTCGGGTACGGCGGGCCCCACCGCCGCGCCGCGGGGGAACGCGGCTCACGCCAGACTAGCTCCGGGGCCGCGCACCCGTCACTTCGGGGCCGGTGCCTCGCACACCGCGACGCCGCGCTCCCAGACACTGCCCAGGATCAGCAGGTCGCCCACTTCACAGACGCTGGTGATCATGCGGAAGCCGGTGCGGTGGTGGGTGAGGTGGTGGACGACGTCTCCGTCGTCGTCGACCGCCAGGACACCGGCCGCGGCCGGAGGGCGGAAGGGGGCGTGCACGGCTGTCCGGGCCGCGGCGCGGCGTACGGGGTCGGGCGCGCGCTGCAGCAGGTCCAGGGCGGGCACGCGGGGCCCGGCCAGCGCGACCCAGATCGGGCTGTCGGGGCCGCCGCGCCAGATGTTGTCGGGCATGCCCGGCAGGTGCTCCACGAGGGGTTCGTGCCGACCGGCGCGCGGGCCGGTGAGCCAGTAGCGGGTGAGCCGGCACGCGCTGGTCTCGGCGACGACCAGGAACGACCCGTCCCGGCTCACCGTGAGGCCGTTCGCGAACTGCAGGGAGTCCAGCAGCACTTCGGGCCGGTCGCTGCCGGGCTCCAGCCGCAGGAGGTGGCCTGTGCCTGTCTGTTCGACCACTTCGCCGATCCAGTGCTCCAGCGGATAGCGGTGACTGGAGACGGTGAAGCAGACGCTGCCGTCCGGCAGGGCGACCGCGTTGCTGCAGAAGCGCAGGGGCTCCCCCGCCACCGAGTCGGCGAGGACGCGTACGGCGCCGTCGGCGAGGTCGGCGCGCAGCAGTCCGCGTTCGGCGTCACAGACCAACACGGCGTTGTCGGGGAGGAGTTCGAGGCCGAGTGGACGGCCGCCGGTCTCGGCGAGGGTCTCGACCCGGGTCGCCGTCGGGTCGGCCAGGCCGTCGAGACGCAGGATGCGGCCGTCCTCGACCCCGGTCAGGACGCGGCCCTGCACATCGGCGACGACGTCCTCGGGGCCGCGCGCGCCGACGTCGACATAGCGGAGCGGCACGAGAGGAGCGGGGCTGGGCATGGGCGGCGGACCTTCGCGGTCGGGGGCGTGATCCTCGGGTGGGTACCCGTCGTGACCGCTTCCCTACCAGCCCTTCTCGAACATCCGGGCCACCTCGGCGATCCGGACCTCGTCGCGGCGGTAGTAGGTGCGGCGCCGGACGCGCTTGGCGTGCAGCATGCCGAGGTCCGCGAGGAGGGTGAGGTGGGTGTGGGCCACCGCGCGGCGGACGCCGAGCTTCGCGGCGACGGCGTCGGCGGAGACCCCGTCCGCCACGAGGTCGGTGTGCCGCCGGCGGGGGAAGTGGGCGACCGGATCCTTCAGCCACTCCAGGATGCGCAGGCGGATGTCGTGGGCGGGAGTCCTCAGCATCACATCCCCCTTGGTCCGGGCCCTCTACATGCGACTTGCCCACTGTGGCGCCGGGCAAGCCGCCATGCTCGGCACACCGCCGGACTTGACCGGGATCGAACGGGCCTTCGACTCAATGTCGCGGAACAGCGAGGACCCGGCCGCGGAGGTGCGCACTCTCACGGCCGGGTCCTCGGGTCCTGGGATCCGCCCGGGATCAACGCGATGGGGTCCTCACCTCAGCCCAGCCGCCCCCGGCGATCCCCGCAGAATCCGCTCAGCGGTGACTGAACCACGCCATCGCCGGGAGCGCCCTGTCGTCGTAGCCGAACAGGGCCTGGTTCTCCCAGCCGTTGCCGGAGGCGGCGTCGGTCGGGTCCCAGCCGTTGCCGCCCACCGCGGTCCAGGTCGCCTCCCAGTAGAAGACGCCGAGTCCGCGGCCGTTCGGGACCGCCTCCACGATGCTCGCGATGTCCTTCATCCACTGCGTCTGCCCGGCCGTCGAGGCCGCGTAGCCGGACACGAGCTCGCTGGAGAGGTCGATGATGTTCTCGTGCGCGTCCTCGCTGTCGAGGCGGAAGGGGTAGGCCGTCTCGGCGACGAAGACCGGCTTGCCGTAGCGGGCGGCCGCGTCGTCCAGCGTGGTCTGGAAGTCGTGGAGCGTGCCGTGCCAGTAGCCGTAGTACGACAGGCCGATCGCGTCGAACTTCACGCCATTGGCCACCGCGCTGTCGAACCACCAGCGGGTGCCGGACAGGTCACCGCCCTTGGCGAGGTGCAGCGCGACGGTGGTGGACGAGTTGACCGCCTTGACGGCGTCGTATCCACTGTTGAGCAGCCCGGCGAGCTGCGTCCAGTTGCTGGTTGATCCCTCGTTCCACAGCATGCCACCGTTGATCTCATTGCCGACCTGGACCATGTCGGCGGTGGTGCCCTGCGCCTTCAACGCGTTCAACACGTCGTACGTGTGGTTGTACACGTCCGTCTTGAGTTGACTGTACGAGTGGCCCGCCCAGGCGGCCGGCTTGGACTGGGCGCCGGGGTCGGCCCAGGTGTCCGAGTAGTGGAAGTCGACCAGGAGCTTCATGCCCTGCGCCTTGATGCGCTTGGCCATCGCCAGCACACGCGTCTTGTTGTTGTAGCCGTCGGCCGGGTTGACCCACACCTTCAGGCGCGCGTAGTTCATGCCGGACGACTTGAGGATGGCGAGGGCGTCGCCGGTGGTGCCGGAGCTGTTCTTGTAGACACCGCCCTTGGCCTCGCTCTTGGCGAGGGAGGAGATGTCGGCACCCTTGATCGACGTGCTGGACGTGCCCGACGTGAAGGTCAGGTCGTCAACATTGATCCAGTTGCCCGCGTTCGCGTCACTGTTGATGCTGATGGTGCACTGATTGTTCGTCACATTGACCGGCACGACGATCCGGATCCACCCACTGGCGGACACCGGCAGATCGGTGCGCTGCTCCGCGCTGCCGCAGTTCTTCAGGGCTATGTACGCGGATTTCTGGCCACCGCCGGAACGGACCCACGCGGTCAGCTTGTAGTTGCCGTTGGTGAGCCCGGAGAGGTACTGGTACGTCTCCACCTTGTAGGCGGTGGACGCCCAGTGGCTCAGCCGGTAACTGCCGCTGCGGCCACCGGCTTCGACGTACGAGGCGCCGGTCGAGCCGTACTCGGACCAGCCGCCGGGCGTGGCCGCGCCCGTGCCGTCGGTCTCGAAACCGCCGTTGGTGAGCGTGCTCGCCGCAGCCGCGGTCGGGACGGGCAGGGTGGTCAGGGCGAGCCCGGCCGTGAGCGGCAACAGCAGGGCTCTGAGGGTGCGTCTGGGATGGAACTTCATCGTCCGTCGTCCCTTCGACGTGATGGGGATGGGGGGTGCCCCTCTCGTGGGGATGAGGGGCCCCTCCGCCCGCGGCTCTCGTGGCACACACGGGCGGAGGGGAGTCGGCTCAGCCGTCGAGTCGTACGACTCGTACGGCTCCCGCCGGAACCGCCAGGCGGCCGGCGGCGCGTTCGCCGGTCAGCAGCTCGGTTCCGGACGTGTCCAGCGGCACCTTGGCGTCGGCGGCGGTGTGGTTGACGGCGAACAGGAAGGTGCCCGACTCGCCGGTGCGGCGCACGACTTCGACGTCGTGGGGCAGGTCGGCGCGCGGGGCGATGCGGGCGTCCTCGGCGGCCCGGCCCAGCAGCGCGTCGAGGCCGTCGGTGCCGAGGCGGGTCGAGACGTACCAGGCGGTGCCCTCGCCGAGGCGGTGCCGGGTGACGGCGGGGCGGCCGGCGGTGAGGCCGTCGGCGTAGGTCCACACCGCCTCGGCGCCGCGCGGCACCACGAACTCCGTCCACACGTCGGCGCCGAGCTCGGCGCCGTCCGGGCCGGTGATCCGGACCTTCTCGCCCTTCAGGAGCGGCGAGAACTCCTCCACCGTCAGGCCGAGGACCTCCCGCAGCGGGCCGGGATAGGCGCCCTCGTGGACGGCGTCGTGCTCGTCGACGATGCCGGAGAAGTACGACACGACGAGGGTGCCGCCGTTCTCGACGTACTCCTTGAGGTTGAGCCCGGCCGCCTCCGTCATCAGATAGAGCGCGGGCACGACGACAAGGGGATACGCCGACAAGTCGGCTTCCGGATGGGCGAAGTCGACGGTGAGGTGGCGGTCGTAGAGCACCTCGTAGAAGGTGTCGGCGCGTTCACGGGCGTCGTGGTCCTCGGTGGGGCGCCAGTCGAGGTTCTGCGCCCACCAGGAGTGCCAGTCCCACAGGACGGCCACGTCCGCCTGGGTGCGGGTGCCGCGGATCGGGCCCAACGTGTCGAGGGACGCGCCGAGTTCGACGACCTCGCGCCACACGCGCGTGTCGGTGCCGCCGTGCGGCAGCATCGCCGAGTGGAACTTCTCCGCGCCGCGCCGGGACTGCCGCCACTGGAAGAACATGGCGCCCTCGGAGCCGCGTGCCACGTGCGCGAGGGAGTTGCGGGCCATCTGGCCGGGCGCCTTGGCCGGGTTGCGGGCCTGCCAGTTGACGCCCGAGGTGGAGTGCTCGAGGAGCAGCCAGGGGGCACCGCCGGCGACGGAGCGGGTCAGGTCGGCGGCCATCGCGAGGTTGACGTGGGTGCGGCGGCCGTCGGTGATCAGGTAGTGGTCGTTGGTGACGAGGTCGACCTCGCGGCCCCAGGCCCAGTAGTCGATGGAGTCGCACTGGCTGAGCGCGGTCATGAAGTTGGTCGTGACCGGCACGCCCGGTGAGAGGCGGTGCAGGATGTCCCGCTCCGTGCGGAAGTTCTCGCGGATGGTGGCGTCGGCGAACCGCTTGTAGTCCAGCGCCTGCCCGGGGTTGCCGACGGTGGGGGTGAGACGCGGTGGGTTGATCTGCTCGAAGTCGGTGTACCGCTGGCCCCAGAACGCCGTGCCCCAGGCCTCGTTGACCGCGTCGACCGTCTTGTACGTGGCCCCCAGCCAGCGGCGGAAGTGCGCGGCGCAGGAGTCGCAGTAGCAGGCGGAGACGGGGACGCCGTACTCGTTGTGCACGTGCCACATCGCGAGGGCGGGGTGGCTGCCGTAGCGCTCGGCGAGCCGGGTGGTGATGTTCGCGGCGGCCGCGCGGTAGTCGGCGTTGCTGTGACAGATGGCGCCGCGCGAGCCGAACTCGTAGCGGGTGCCGTCGGCGGTCATCGGCAGGGCCTCGGGGTGGGCCCGGTAGAACCACACCGGCGGCACCACGGTGGGCGTGCCGAGGTCGACGCGGATGCCGTTCTCGTGCAGCAGGTCGAGCAGGCGGTCGAGCCAGCCGAAGTCGTACACCCCGGGTTCGGGCTCCAACAGCGCCCAGGAGAAGATCCCGACACTCACCATGGAGACGCCGGCCTCCCGCATCAGCCGGACGTCCTCCTGCCAGACGGTTTCCGGCCACTGCTCGGGGTTGTAGTCCCCACCGAAGGCGAGCCTGGTGAGGCCCCTGGGGGTGGTCTCCGGCATGGATCTCTCCCGTTTAATCGATCATTTGGGAACGTGCACACACAGCTGCGGCGGTGCGAGCCCAACATAACCGCACAGCAACAACCATTGACAAGTGTCTGGGATGTTTCTCTACTGTGAACGCTCACAGAAGCATGACAGGGCCTCGCGACGGGCGAGGACCCAGGTCAGCAGGCATCTGCATGGCAGGTCTCCGCAGCGGGCGGGGACCCTGGTCAGGGGAGAGTTCCATGCCGAACACGAAGCGCCGTCGCCTCGTGGCAACCACCGTCGCCGTCACGCTCGGCGCCACCGCACTCGCCGCCTGCGGTTCCGAGGACGACGGCGACGCCCAGTCGGGCCCGGTCTCGCTGACGTACTGGACCTGGACGCCCGGCATGGACAAGGTCGTCGACCTGTGGAACAAGGGGCCGGGCAAGAAGGAACAGATCACCGTCACGGTGAAGAAGCAGGCGTCCGGCGACACGCTGGTCACCAAGATCCTCACCGCGCACAAGGCAGGCAAGGCGCCCGACCTGGTGCAGGCCGAGTACCAGGCGCTGCCGACGCTGGTCAGCAATGACGCGCTCGCCGACATATCGGGCGAAGTCGGGGACGCGAAGGGCAAGTTCGCCGAGGGCGTCTGGCAGCAGACGACGCTGGGCACGGACGCGGTCTACGCGGTCCCGCAGGACGTCGGGCCGATGATGTTCTACTACCGCGAGGACCTCTTCAAGAAGTACGACCTGACGGTCCCGACGACCTGGGACGAGTTCGCCGAGACCGCGCGCAAGCTGAAGAAGGCGTCCCCGGACACCGATCTCACCACCTTCTCCGCCAACGACTCCGGCCTCTTCGCGGGCCTCGCGCAGCAGGCCGGCGCCAAGTGGTGGACCACCGAGGGCGACAAGTGGAAGGTCGGCATCGACGACGCGGCGACGCAGAAGGTCGCCAAGTTCTGGGGTGACCTCGTCGAGGAGGG
The DNA here is from genome assembly GCF_042672405.1 of Streptomyces sp. NPDC127197. Taxonomy (NCBI): domain Bacteria; kingdom Bacillati; phylum Actinomycetota; class Actinomycetes; order Kitasatosporales; family Streptomycetaceae; genus Streptomyces; species Streptomyces sp. NPDC127197. The sequence continues at coordinate 54,231 of NZ_JBHXVG010000014.1, forward strand.
CGCCATCGACAACCAGCCGATGTACACCCCGGCCTGGAACAAGGCGCTCAACACCGGCAAGCAGATCGCCTGGGTCAGCGCCGTGTGGGCGCCGGGCACGCTGAGCACCGCCGCGCCCGACACCAAGGGCAAGTGGGCCATGGCTCCGCTCCCCCAGTGGTCCGAGAGTGAGAACGTCACCGGCAGCTGGGGCGGCTCCTCCACCGCGGTCACCACGGACTCCGGGAACAAGGAGGCCGCCGCGAAGTTCGCCGCCTGGCTGAACACCGACGGCGAGGCCCTGAACGCACTGGCCAAGGAGAGCGGCATCTACCCGGCCTCCACCTCCGCGCAGCTCAGCGGCGCCTTCACCACGCCGCCGGACTACTTCTCGAACCAGGCGGACTTCTACACCCAGGCCGCGGAGATCGCGAACACCACCGCGCCCTCCGCGTGGGGCCCGAACGTCAACGTCGCCTACACGTCCTTCAAGGACGCCTTCGGCGCCGCCGCCAAGAACAAGTCGGACTTCACCGCCGCCCTGAAGACGATGCAGGACGACACGGTCGCCGACATGAAGAAGCAGGGCTTCGAGGTCGCCGAGTGACCAGCACGGCACGCCGGAAGTCGTACGGGGTCAAGGGGGCCCCGTACGGCTTCCTCATCCCCGCATCGATCCTCTTCGTCCTGTTCTTCGCGCTGCCCATCGGGTACGCGATCTGGCTCAGCTTCCGCAAGGTGCAGGTCTCGGGCCTCGGCCTGGGCGCCGGTGCCCGGAAGGAGGTCTGGGCCGGGCTGGAGAACTACACCGACGCCTTCACCGACAGCGAGCTGCTGGACGGTGCGCTGCGCGTCCTCGGCTACGGCTGCATCGTCGTTCCGGTGATGCTCGGCCTCGCCCTGCTGTTCGCCCTGATGCTCGACTCCGAGAAGGTCAGGCTCGCACCCTTCTCCCGGCTCGCGATCTTCCTGCCGTACGCCATTCCCGGCGTCGTGGCGGCGCTGCTGTGGGGCTTCCTGTACCTGCCGGACGTCAGTCCCTTCTACTTCGTGCTCGACAAGCTGGGCCTGCCGCAGCCGGACCTGCTGGACGGCGGTCCGCTGTTCCTCGCCCTGTCGAACATCGCGGTGTGGGGCGGCACCGGCTTCAACATGATCGTCATCTACACCTCGCTGCAGTCCATTCCGGGCGAGGTCTACGAGGCGGCGAAGCTGGACGGCGCCACGCCGCTGCAGATCGCGCTGAAGATCAAGATTCCGATGGTGGCGCCCTCGCTGGTGCTGACTTTCTTCTTCTCGATCATCGCGACGCTCCAGGTGTTCAGCGAGCCGACCACTCTCAAGCCGCTCACCAACTCCGTGTCCACGACCTGGAGTCCGCTGATGAAGGTGTACCAGGACGCCTTCGGCAAGGGCGACATCCACGCCGCCGCGGCGCAGGCCACGATCATCGCGCTCGTCACGCTGCTCCTGTCCTTCGGCTTCCTGCGGGCCGCGAACCGTCGTAACAAGCAGGAGGCAGCACGATGAGTTCTCTTGCCGTCCGCAAGGCCGCCCCGGCGGCCGGCACGACCCCGGGCACCGCCCAGGGTCCGCCGCTGCGCCGCCGGATCGCGCTCGTCCCGACGATCACGCTGCTCATCGGCGCGATCTACTGTCTGCTGCCGGTCGCCTGGGTGGTGATCGCGTCCACCAAGTCCGGCAGCGAGCTGTTCTCCACGTTCACCTTCCTGCCGGGCACCGGCTTCGCCGAGAACCTGTCGGATCTGAGTGCCTACCGCGACGGGGTGTACTGGCAGTGGATGGGCAACTCGGCCCTCTACGCCGGTCTCGGCGCCCTGCTGTCGACGGTGGTGTCGTCGTTCAGCGGCTACGCGCTGGCGATCTACCGCTTCCGCGGCCGCGAGGCGATCTTCAACGTGCTGCTCGCGGGCGTGCTGATGCCTCCGGTGATCCTCGCCATCCCGCAGTACCTGCTGCTGGCGAAGGTGGACCTCACGGACTCGTACCTGTCCGTGCTGCTGCCGCAGATCCTCTCCCCGTACGGCGTCTACCTCGCGCGGATCTACGCCGCCGCCGCGGTCCCGTCCGACGTGGTGGAGGCCGGGCGGATGGACGGGGCGAGCGAGTGGCGGATCTTCACCCGGATCGCGCTGCCGATGATGATCCCGGGGCTGGTGACGGTGTTCCTGTTCCAGTTCGTGGCCATCTGGAACAACTTCCTGCTGCCGTACATCATGCTCAGCGACGACGAGAAGTTCCCGATCACCCTCGGCCTGCACACGCTCCTGGAGCAGGGTGCCAACACCCCGGCGCTGTACACACTGGTGATCACGGGCGCGTTCCTCGCGGTGTTCCCGCTGGTCGCGCTGTTCCTGGTCATCCAGCGCTTCTGGAGCCTCGATCTGCTCTCCGGAGCCGTAAAGTCATGACCATGAGCAACACGGGGGGCCGGCGCAGACCGCCGACGATTCACGACGTGGCGCGCGAGGCGGGTGTCTCGCGCGGCACGGTCTCGCGCGTGCTCAACGGCGGGCACTACGTCAGCCCGGCCGCGCAGGAGGCGGTCAACGCCGCCATCCGCAGGACGGGTTACGTCGTGAACCGGCATGCCCGCTCGCTGATCACCGGGCGTTCGGACTCGATCGGCTTCCTGCTGACGGAGCCGCAGGAGCGGTTCTTCGAGGATCCGAACTTCAACGTCCTGTTGCGCGGCTGCACCCAGGCGCTGGCCCGGCATGACATCCCGCTGCTGCTGATGCTGGCCGGCACCGAGGACGAACGGCGGCGCATCACGCGGTACATCACCGCGGGACACGTCGACGGGGTGCTCCTCGTCTCCAGCCACTCCGGGGACCCGGTGGCCCAGGAGCTGCGCGAGGCGGGGGTGCCGCTGGTCGCCTGCGGCAAGCCGATCGGGCTGGGCTCGAAGGTGAGTTACGTCGCCGCCGACGACCGGGACGGCGCGCGGGACATGGTCCGGCATCTGCTGTCCCTCGGCCGTCGGCGGATCGGCGTGGTCACCGGCCCGCTCGACACCCCGGGCGGTGTCGAGCGGCTCGCCGGGTACAAGGAGGTGCTCGGCGAGGCCGGCGTCGAGATCGACGAGCGGCTCATCGTGTCCGGCGACTACAGCCGGGCCAGCGGTGAGGCGGGCGCCGAGCGGCTGCTCGCGCAGGCCCCGGACATGGACGCGGTGTTCGTCGCGTCCGACCTGATGGCACAGGGCGTGCTGGCGGCACTCCAGCGGGCGGGGCGCCGGGTACCGCAGGACGTGGCGGTCGGCGGCTTCGACGACTCCCCCGCCGCCGTCGCGGCGAGCCCGGAGCTGACGACCATACGGCAGCCGTGGGACCGGATCAGCGCCGAGATGGTGCGGGTCCTGCTCGCGCAGATCGGGGGCGAGGATCCGGCCGCCGTGATCCTGCCCACGGAGCTGGTGAAGCGGGAGTCCACGTAGCCGTTGCACGCACACTAGTTGCACACTCAACGAACGGCCGATTCGGTGTTACCGTGCGGATATGGCAGCGAACACGGCCCAGTCCGGCCTGGAGCAACGGTGGCGGGACATCCTGTCGGCGCATGCACGGACGATGTGCGAGATCGACCGCGTGCTGCATCCGCACGGCCTGGGGGCGAGCGACTTCGAAGTGCTCGACATTCTCGCCACCGAGTCGCCGGAGGAGGGCGACCAGTGCCGGGTGCAGAACCTCGTGGGGCGGGTGCATCTGAGCCAGAGCGCCCTGTCCCGCCTCATCGGCCGGCTGGAGAAGGACGGCCTGGTCGAGCGCTCCGTCTGCGCAGAGGACCGGCGCGGCGTCTGGGTGACCCTGACCCGCAGGGGCCGCGAGCTGCACGCCGAGGTCCTGCCCCTGCAACGGGCGGCCCTGGCCCGCACACTGCAGGGCTGACATGGGCGTTCACCGGGGGTGAACGCCCGTGGTCACCTCTGTGGCCGGGCCAGCAGGGTGCGCACGCCGTCCGAGGTGAGCGTCAGGCCGTGCGACGAACTGCCGTCGATGGTGAGGGACAGATCGTCGGAGGGCCACTGCGAGGCGAGCGCGCCAAGCGGTACGAGGCGGTAACGGGAGACGAACGGCAGCAGCTCGGCCATCTCCAGCTCCGAGGTGAAGACGGGCACCACCGGGCGCCCGTCCGGTTCCTCCAGCACGGGCAGCGCCACGGCGGAGGGATCGGCGGCCTCCTCCTCGAGGGCGTCGTCGGGCACCGGGACGAGCACCTCACTGCTCGCGAGCGTGTCCAGCGCCGCCGTGTCCTCGGTGTTCTCGGCGAGCACGTCGAGTGCCCGCTGGGCCGGGGTGGCATTGTTGTCGTTCGCGGGTGTCTCCATGACAGATCCCCTGGTAGCGGTGGTCGTACGGCCGCCCGGCACGAGGTCGCCCCGGCGCGGCATCCCACGCGTACCCGACCCGGCGGAACCCAACCCTCCGCGCCCGCCGGGCGGTGCTCCGGCGCCGGAAAAGGAGGTGAGGCCGGGCCCGCCCGCTGGTTGTATGAGTGCCATGCTGTCCACCGACCGCCTGCTGGCCTTCGCGGCCATGTCCTTCGTGCTGATCGTGATCCCCGGGCCGAGTGTGCTGTTCGTGATCGGCCGGGCGCTCGCGCAGGGCCGGCGCGCCGCGCTGACCACCGTCGTGGGGAACACGCTGGGCGCGTATGTGCTGGTCGTCGCCGTGGCGCTGGGGGTGGGGGCGGTGGTCGAGCGTTCCGTCCTGGTGTTCACCGTGCTGAAGCTGGCAGGCGCCGCGTATCTGATCCACCTCGGGGTCAGGGCGTGGCGGCAGCGTGGTGCCCTGCAGGCCGCGTTCACCGCCGACGAGGGTCGCCGGGGTGGTCTGCGCACGATGTGGGAGGGGTTCGCGGTCGGGGTGGCCAACCCCAAGACCATCGTGTTCTTCGCCGCCGTGCTGCCCCAGTTCGTGGACCGCGCTCAGGGGCATGTCGTGGTGCAGATGCTGCTGCTCGGTCTGGTCTTCAACATCATCGCGGTGGTCTTCGACAGTCTGTGGGGGCTGACCGCGGCCACCGCCCGGGACTGGTTCGCCCGCTCCCCGCGGCGGCTCTCCCTGGTCGGCGGCGTCGGCGGCCTCACCATGATCGGCCTGGGTGTCACGGTCGCCGTGACGGGCCGCAAGGACTGAACAGCGGGGGCCGGCCGGCGGTCGCCCGCGACTGACCGCCCTCGGGGCCCTCGTCTCCGACCTGCGGCTCGGCGGAGGCGGAGGCGGCGCTGTCCGGTGTATCTGCGGCAGCCCGGACATGGGTTCATCATGGCCTGTGTGGCCACCTACAGGCTGATCGCCGGTTGTTTGTCGCGCTTCGGCCCTGGCGGCGCTCGACGAGCGCGCGTTCGCTCGCGACGGTGGCCGCCGCGGCGCCTGCCTCCTGCTGCAGCGCCGGTTCCCCGCTCCTCGGTGAGAAGAAAAAGTGCCGTGTCATGGATACAAAGCTTGAGGTCGTGGTGATTCCGGTCGCCGACGTGGACCGGGCCAAGGCCTTCTACAAGGCGCTGGGCTGGCGGGAGGACGCCGACTTCCCCGCCGGGGACGACTTCCGCGTGGTGCAGATGACCCCGCCCGGCTCTCCCTGCTCGGTGATCTTCGGCACCGGAGTCAGCGACGCCGCGCCCGGATCGGCGCAGGGGCTGCACCTGGTCGTGTCGGACGTCGTGGCGGCCCGCGCGGAGCTCGTCGAGCGGGGAGCGGAGGTCGGCGAGGTCTTCCACGACGCCGGAGGCGTGTTCCACCGCGCCGGTACCGACAACCGGGTCCCCGGGCCCGACCCCGAACGCCGCAGCTACGCCTCCTTCGCCTCCTTCAGCGACCCCGACGGCAACGGCTGGATCCTGCAGGAGATCACCGAACGCCTTCCCGGCCGCTGAGGCTGCTGCTCCGCGGCTACTGGCCGAGGCGGTCCAGATCGGCGGGGGTCATGCCGAGCGGGGCCGAGGACGACGACGCCGAGTTCCTCGGTCAGTGCCATGAACCGCTCCGCATCCAGCTCGGTCTCCGGCGTGGCCAGGTGAAGTGGGGTGTCGGCCCGGACGACGAACTCGGCGAATCCGGCCGGCGAGGAGTCGGACTTCTCGCGGGTGCCGGTGTACCGGTCGCATGGGGCCGGTGAACAGGCGAAATCGCCCCGGGCCGGCGCTCGGTCAGCGGCTGCGGGTGCGGCTGACCGAGTCGGAGCCGGAGGTGTGGCTGGTCCGGTCCGTGCCGGCGGACGGACCGCCCGCCCTGAGCGAGGCCACGGCGGACGCGGGATCGTCGGCGTAGAAACGGAAGGTGCGAGCCTCGGCGGGCTTGCCCAGGGCGCGTACGTACCGCACCGGCTCGGTGAGCTCGACGGTGACCGTCGTCTGACCGTCCACCGCCATGTCGGCGACGCCGTTCTCATCCACGACGGCCAGCTTGCCGTGCGGGAACTTCCGGTCCAGGCGGACGGAGGCTATGCGGTCGGCCGGGATGCGGATGTCCAGCAGGGCGCCGTAGCGCAGGCGCAGCGAGCCGTCGGCCCCGATCACATGCGGGCGAACCACGCAGGAGGCGTGCAGGGCGATGACGAAGTAGCAGCCCCAGATGTCGAGGACGAGAGTGACGGCGTGCACCACGGGCCAGGGGATCAGAAAGGCGAGGGCCACGGTCTCGACGACGCAGACGAAGAAGAAGCCGTACATGACCGCGGTCTGACCCGAGGCGTACGGAATGGGCAGGTCCCCCTCGCGTACACCGTGCGGTCCGCGGCGGGTCACCCAGCGCAGGAAGCTGGTGGAGAGGAAGACCTCGTGGGCGGTCAGCTTGCGCACGGGCGCCGGGACGGTGTCGGCGATCGCGGCGCGGAAGGCAGGGCCGCGCTCCAGACCGTCCCGACGGTGCCGGCGGTAGTCGAGGGAGAGCAGGGCGGTCGCCGCGGCCATCAGCGCGAGTACCGTCAGCTCCACCGCCAGCCGGACGGCTGGGGCTGTGCGCACCCCGCCGACCACGCACAGGACGAGCATGAGTTCCCCGGGGACGAGCGTGGCGAAGGACCAGCGCACCGCCTTTCTCAGCGCCTTCACCTGGCACGCTCCCGCAGCAGCTCGATGGCGCGGCGCACGGCCGCGGCCTGGGCGGGGGCGAAGTCCGCGAAGAAGGCGTCCGCGAAGCCGCCGTCCTCACCCACGGCGCCGTCGTCCGGGATGGCCATCGACTGCGCCGCCTCGTCCGGGATGCTGTCGACGATGGCCCGGGCGGTCCGCTCCACCCGCGGGTCGTCCTCGGCTGCCTCGGCCAGCTCGTCCAGCTGTGCGTAGACCTCGTAAGCGCGCCGCATGGCCTCCGGCCCGGCGCTGAGGCTGCGCACCATGGCGTCGAGCCAACCGCGGTCGCCGCCTGGTGAGCCGGTCTCCAGAAGGGCGAGCAGTTCCCGCTCCCTGGCCGCCATCGCCGGCTCCGGCCCGGGCAACCGCGCCGAGGCGCGGGCCATGTCGGTGAAGAGGGCGGCGAGTTCGGGCGAGATGGGGGCCTCGGCGGGCAGCCGCCCGGTCTGCTCGGCCTGCTCGAGCAACTGGCGCAGGCGGGCGCGGCGCTGCCGGATGGACTCCTCCTGGCGGGCCAGGTCGGCGTCCAGCTCGGTGAGGATCTCGACGAGATCCTTGCCCGCGTCGTCCACCAACACGTCCTTCACCTCGTCCAGGCTCAGGCCGAGCTCGGTCAGACGGCGGATGCGGGCCAGCTCGACGGCGTCGCGCAGCGAGTACTCGCGGTACCCGTTGGGCTGCCGCGGCGGCTCGGGCAGCAGCCCGATGCGGTGGTAGTGCCGCACGGCGCGGGTGGTGATGCCGGCGATGCCGGCGAGCTCTCCGATTCGCATGGCCCCAGTAGAAACGTTGTCGCCGCAACAAGGTCAAGCGGCACGGTTCACGGCTGGCGGCCTCTGCCGAACGCCGACAGGGTGTCCGCGCTCAGCCTGTACAGCACACCGTGCAGGCCGATGTCGTGCACCTCGTGGAAGGAACGGCCCGGGGGCAGAGGCAGATCCGGCGGGGTCGTCGCCTCGGCCACCCGGGCCGTCCCGGTCGTGATGTCCTGCGCGCTCGTCGGTCACTCGGTGAGGGCGAGGAACTCCCGCACGGGCAGCGCCCGGTCGACGATCCGTGTGTCGCCGATCCAGCCGTAGAAGCCCTGCCCGAAGCGCGCGTCGAACTGTGTGGCGCCGAGGACGAAGGGCTTGCCGAGGGTGGCGATGCCGGTCGACGGCTGCGTGGGGTTGCGTGCGATCTTCGAGCCGTCCACGTACATCACCGTGCGGCGGCCGTCGTTGACGACGGCGATGTGCATCCAGCGGCCGACGGGGACGGCGTGGGACCACGACGTCGGGTCGGCGTCCTGGAGGTGCGGGTAGACGACGAACTGCAGGAACCTCTCCGGTGACAGGTTGAGACTGCAGGTGGGTTCCAGCGGCGACCAGCCGGTGGTCTTGCCCGCGTCGCCGTTGCGGCCCTCCCAGCTGAGGATGCCCATCCAGCTGTGGTCGCCCTCGAACGGCTCCGGCAGCCGGACGAAGGTCTCGATGGTGTAGCCGCGGGTGAACTTCTCGCTGTTCAACGGCGCCTGCGCGGCGGTCCGCAGGACGGCGCCGCGGTCGGGGCTCTTGCCTCCGTCGAAGCGGAGGCTGGCGTGCGCGGGCTGTCCGGGGTGGTGGTCCCGGGACCAGGTCAGCGCCTCGGGCCCGCTGGAGTGCAGTCGGCTCACCGTCAGGTCGTTGCCGTTGCCGGTGAGGTCACGTACGACCACGCCGTCGGCGACGGGGGCTCCGGGGGCGCCGGCCGCGGGGGTTCCGGACGCGTCGAACCGCCAGTAGGCGACCGTGCCGCGGGGCATCACCGCGGAGGCCGGGCGCGGCTCGGGCGGCACGACGGGGGCGAAGCCCTTGAACCGCTCGCCGAAGTCGATGTCGATGCTGAACCGGTCGACGGGGCCGGTGAGTTCGATGGTCTCGGCCGCCAGCGGCGACCGCTGCTGCGGGTCCCGGGCGAGGAACCACGGCGAGAAGGTCTCGACGTCGATGACGCCGCGGACGAGGTCGAAGCCGTAGGTGCGGATCATCCCGGCGCCGCCGTAGTAGCGGTCCTGGTAGTTGGTGATGTGGACGTGGACATCGTTGTCGGCGTCGTTGGTCAGGACCGTGCGCCCCGGGGGCCAGTAGTGGCCGCCGAGCGCGAGGAAGATCTGGTCGTTGCCGCGGATGAGGCCGTTCCACAGGCGGGTGCCGTGGCCCGACAGCTGGGCCTTGCCCTCGTCGTCCGACCAGGCGATGTCGTGTGTGGTGAGGATCGCGGGCAGTGTGGGGTGGGCGTCGAGGACGCCCTGAGCCCACCGCAGTCCCTTGTCCGACACCCGCCAGTCCAGGGCGAGGACGATCCACTCCCGGCCCCCCGCCCTCAGGACGTGGTAGCTGTTGTAGCCGTCGGGCGAGGCACCCCGGAAGGTCGGCATGGCGGCGTAGCGGCGTGGCCCGAAGGCGGCGAGGTAGGCGGAGTCGCCACGCTGGTCGTCCGTGGACGACCGGATGTCGTGGTTGCCGGCCAGCACGCTGTAGGGCACCTTGCCGTGGAGGGTGCGGAAGGTGTCGGCGGCGAGTTCGATCTCGTCCTCGGTGCCGTGTTCGGTGACGTCGCCGAGGTGCGTCATGAAGGCGATGTTGGACACGGACCGCTCGGCCACGAGGTAGCGGAAGGTCTCCCGCAGCGGGGTGGGGTCGGCGCTGTCGGCGTCGAAGAGGTACTGCGTGTCCGGGAGGACGGCCAGTGCGAAGCGCGGGCTCTCGGTGTCGAACCGGCCGCCGCCTGCGCGGTTCTCGGCGGCCGCGGCCGTCGTGGCATCCAGCCCCGCGACCGCCGCGCCGGCTGCCGGGACGGCGACCGCGGCGCGCAGCAACGCGCGTCTGTGCAGGGAAGTTTGCTGTCTGTCTGCGCTCATCGATGCTCCACGGGAGAAAGCTGGGTCGGGTCAGCCCGTACGCTGCTCACCCGCCCTGGCCACCCGGTGGCGTGGAGCTGAACACCGGCTGCATGGACGCCGCCGGTGCGTCCCTCTCACTACAACCCGACGCTCAGCACGTCCGCGGCCCGCACCGCCCGCCCCGACGCGAGGGACTCGTTCGCGGCCAGGCCGGTCACGAGGGACCGGGCGCCGGCCGTGGCGTCGGCTGCACGGCCGAGGGGGTCGGTGCCGGCGACGCCGAAGAGGTCGTCGAGCATGCGGACGTCACCACCGCCGTGGCCGCCCTCCCCCGTGGCGACCTTGATCTCGCGGGGGCGTTCCCAGAAGCGGCGCAGCAGCAGTTCGGTGCGGCCCGCGTCCTCGTCGGTCTCGGCGCCGTGCAGTGCGGTCTGGGTGCCGGGACGTGACCAGGTCGTCTCCTCGACGAGGAGTTCCAGTCGTCCCTCGCTGCCGTTGAAGGCGATGCGGTAGCCCTCCCAGGGCGCGTACGCCGTCAGGTGGTACGTCAGCGTGGCGCCGGAGTCGTAGCGCACCAGTACGGCCATGTCGTCCTCGATGGTCACGCCCGGTGCGAAGACGTTCTGGTCGCGGTGGTAGCCGTCCTCCGACTCTGCGTCCAGGTAGAGCGACTTGAGGATCGGCTCGTCGGCGAGGTGCAGGGCGTACGGGTCGTCGTCGGCCGCCGGGGAGCCGTGTGCGCGGGCGTAGCCGCGGGCCAGGCCCCGGCGTCGGCCGGCCTCGTCGCCGTAGAAGAAGAGGCCGCCCTGTGCGAAGACGGTGTGCGGCGTCGCGTCCAGCCACCAGTTGACCAGGTCGAAGTGGTGGGTCGACTTGTGGACGAGGAGTCCGCCGGAGTTGGCCTTGTCGCGGTGCCAGCGGCGGAAGTAGTCCGCGCCGTGCCGCAGGTCGAGGAGCCATTCGAAGTGCACCGAGCCGACCTCGCCGATCTCGCCGCCCGCGAGGAGTTCCCGTACGGCCGAGTGCACCGGGTTGTAGCGGTAGTTGAACGCCACCCGCACCGAGCGTCCGGTCCGCCGCTGTGCGTCGAGGATGCACCGGGCGCGCTCGGCGTCCGTCGTCATCGGTTTCTCGGTGACCACGTCGCAGCCCGCCTCGAGGGCGCGCACGATGTAGTCGTCGTGGGTCCGGTCCACGGTGCACACCACCACGAGGTCGACCCGCTCGCGGCGCAGCATCTCGTCGAAGTCCTCGGCCCCGTACGTGGGTACGGGCGCGCGGTCCGGGTGCACGGACGCGATCCAGTCGTTGTGGACGTCCATGCGGTGCGCGTTGACATCGCAGAAGCCCACAAGATCTACTCGGTCCGCGTAGGGGCCGGCCAGTGCCTGCGTGTAGAGCCGGGCGCGGGTGCCCAGACCCACCACGGCACAACAACGTCGGGGCGCGGTGTCGAAGGTCATGCGGAGCCTTTCGTTCCGATGAGGCGGTGCAGGGGTCTTGTCGTGACATCCGGACGTCCCTAGGGTCGCAGAACGATGCAAGCGCTTTCTAGAGGTCTGGAGAGGGGTGACTCCGCATGCCCGGAATGCCCGTAAGCAGGACGACGAGGTCCTGGCTCACGGCCGCCGTGCTCGTGCTGTGCGCGGCGCTGACCGGCTGCTCCGGTTCCGCCGAGACGAGCGGCTCGTCAGGCAAGGTCGTGCTCCGCTACACCTGGTGGGGCAATCCGGACAGGGCGGCCAGGACGGAGCAGGCGATCGAGCTCTTCGAGAAGGAGCACCCGGACATCGAGGTGCAGACCTCGTTCTCCGGATACGACAGCTACAAGCAGAAGCTCGCCACCCAGGCCGCCGGCGGCGACGCCCCCGATGTGATGCAGCTCGACTACCGCATGATCGAGCAGTACGCGTCCGGCGGCGTCCTCCACGACCTCGGCCGGCAGAAGTCCGTGCTGCGGACGGACGAGATCGACGCCGGCCTGCTCGCCACCGGCGCCGTCGACGGCAAGCAGTACGCCGTACCGCAGGGGCGTGGCACCGAGGCCGTCGTCTACGACGCAGAGGCGTGGCAGGCCACCGGCGTTCCCCTGCCGAACGGGGACTGGACCTGGAGCGAGTGGGCCGACACCATGCGCGCCCTCGCGCAGAAGACCGGCCGGCCGGCGGCCACCGACCCGGGCCAGAGCGAGGACGCCTTCGAGGTGTGGCTGCGCGGCCAGGGCAAGTCCCTGTACACCGAGGACGGCGGACTCGGTTTCACCGCCGACGACCTCACCCGCTGGTGGACGTTCACCGATGAGCTCCGCCGCGAGGGCACCGTCTCGCCCGCCGAGCAGACCACCCAGCTCGACGGCACCGTCGAGAACACCCCGCTCGGCCGCGGCAAGGCCATCGCCGACATCAACTGGGACGCTCCGGCCAGCGGTTTCGTCCCGCTCGTCGGCGAGGGCGTCACGCTCGCACCGATGCCGTCCGGCGAGGACGGCACACCCGGCCAGTACTTCAAGCCGTCGATGTTCATGGGCGTCTCCGCCGACTCCGGGCATCCCGAAGAGGGCGCGCTGCTGATCGACTTCATGCTCAACGACCCCGGCGCCGCGAAGATCCTCGGCGCGACCCGCAGCATCCCGGTGAACGAGACCCTCCGCGAGGAGACCGCCGGGTCCCTCACGGACTTCGACCGGACCATCCACGACTTCCAGGCCACCCTCGAAGGCGAGCTCAACGATCCGCCCCAGGCGCCCCCGTCGGGTGACAGCGCGCTGCAGACCACCTTCCAGCGCGACTACGACCAGGTCTCGTACGAGCGGATGTCACCCCGCGAAGCGGCCGAGAACTACATCACCGAGGCGAAGGCGGAGCTGAGGTCATGACCACCACGCAGATACCGACGGCGGTACGCCCGAAGGGCGTTGCCCCGACACACAAATCCCCGCGCCGCCGACGCGAGGGCGCCGCCTGGGTGTTCCTCTCCCCCTGGGTGCTCGGTGCCTGTGTCCTGACGCTGCTGCCGATGGCCGTCTCGCTCTACCTCTCCTTCACCGACTACGACCTGTTCAACCCGCCGAGCTGGGTGGGGCTGCGCAACTACACGCAGATGTTCACCGAGGACCCGCGCTACTGGCGCTCGGTGGTCGCGACCCTGACGTACGTCGTCATCGCCGTGCCCCTGCAACTGGGCCTCGCGCTCGTCGTCGCGCTCGCCCTGAAGAGCATGAAGCGGGGCAAGGGCTTCTACCGCTCGGCGTTCTACGCGCCCTCGCTGCTCGGCGCCTCGATGTCCATCGCCCTGGTGTGGCGGGCGATCTTCAACGACGGCGGCACGGTCGACAACCTCTTCGGCACCGGCGGCTGGGTGAACAAGCCCGGCTGGGCGCTGCTCGCGGTGGCACTGCTGACGGTGTGGCAGTTCGGGGCGCCGATGGTGATCTTCCTGGCCGGACTCCAGCAGATCCCCGGGGAGTTGTACGAGGCCGCGGAGGTCGACGGGGCCGGGCGGTGGCGGCAGTTCCTGTCCATCACCGTGCCGATGCTGTCCCCGGTGATCTTCTTCAACCTGGTGCTCCAGACCATCCAGGCCTTCCAGGTCTTCACCCCGGCCTTCGCGGTCAGCGCGGGCAAGGGCGGGCCGGCCGACTCGACGCTCTTCTACACGCTCTACCTCTACGACCGTGGCTTCGTCGCCTCCCACATGGGCTACGCCTCCGCCATGGCCTGGGTGCTGCTGATCGTCATCGGCGCGGTGACCGCCGTGCTGTTCCGCACCTCGCGCTCCTGGGTCTTCTACGCCTCCGAGGGGGACCGATGACTACAGCAACTCCCGCTGTCCGCAAGCCCGTTGCATGGCGGCGGGTCGCCCTGCACGCCGGCTGTCTGGCCGCGCTGCTGGTGATGCTGTACCCACTGGCCTGGCTGGTCGCGACCTCGCTCAAGCCCGCCGACGAGGTGATCGCCAGCCTTCAGCTGCTGCCGAGCCGCCTGGAGTGGTCGAACTACTCCACCGCCCTGGACGGTGTGAACGACGTCTCCGTGGGCCGGCTGCTGACCAACTCCCTGCTGATCGCGGGCGGTGCGGTCGTCGGCAACGTCCTGTCGTGCTCGCTGGCCGCGTACGCCTTCGCGCGGCTGCGGTTCCGCTTCCGGGGTCCACTGTTCGCCTTCATGATCGCCACGATCATGCTGCCGCACCACGCGGTGCTGATCCCGCAGTACATCATCTTCAACCAGCTCGGCATGGTGAACACCTACTGGCCGCTGATCCTGCCCAAGTTCCTCGCCACCGAGGCGTTCTTCGTCTTTCTCATCGTGCAGTTCATGCGCGGGCTGCCGCGTGAGCTGGAGGAGGCGGCGCGCATCGACGGCTGCGGGCCGTTCCGCAGTTTCTTCCTGGTCATCCTGCCGCTCACCCGCCCCGCGTTGATCACCACCGCGATCTTCACGTTCATCTGGACGTGGAACGACTTCTTCACCCAGCTGATCTATCTCTTCTCGCCCGAGAAGTTCACGCTGACGCTGGCCCTGCGGGCGTTCGTGGACGCCTCCAGCCAGTCGTCGTTCGGTCCGATGTTCGCGATGTCGGTGATCGCCCTGCTGCCGATCGTGCTGTTCTTCCTCGCCTTCCAGCGGTTCCTCGTGGAGGGCATGGCCAGTTCGGGGGTCAAGGGATGAGCGCCCGTACCCGTACGACCCGTGAGCCGGGCGAGCTCTTCGGCCCCCGCGCGACCCTCTTCGCGGACATGCTCAGTGTCGGCCTCGCCACGGCCGTGGCCTGTCTGCCGCTGGTGACCGTGCCGGCCGCGTTCTCCACGGCGTGCGCCGTCCTGCGCGGCGTACGCAAGGACCGGCCCGCAACCGCGGGGCGGTATCTCACCCTGCTGCGGCAGCGGCTGCGCACCGGTGACCTGGCGGCCGGTGCGGTGGTCCTCGCGGGCGTGCTGCTGCTGGCCGCGGACCTGGCCCTCGCGGGCGCGGGGCTGCCCGGAGCGCGGCTGTTCGCCGTGGCGGCGGGCGTGATCGGCGCATGCGCGGCGGTCGTCGGACTGCGTGCGTGCGCCCGCCCCGAGTCACTCACCGACTGGCCCGCGGCCGTGCGTACGGCGGCCCGGGACGCCGTACGGGATCCGGGCGGCAGCGGCCTGGTCCTGCTCGCCCTCGTGGCGGCCGTGCTGTGCGGCTGGATGCTGCTGCCGCTGGCCTTTCTCGCGCCGGGGCCGCTGGCCCTGGCTCTGACGTCCGTCGACGTACGACTGGAGAGCATGTGATCGCCCGCAGAACGTTCCTCGCCACGACCGCCACGGCCGCCGCAGCCACCGGGATCAGCGGCGCGCCCGCCGCGGCCGAACCGCACACGGACGCCGGCTTCCTCGCCCTGCTGACCGAGGCCGCCGACCAGCGCGTCACCGGGCTGCTCACGGCGTACGGCGAAACCATCACCGACCTGCGCGACCGGGGCCGGGCGCGGGCCGCGGCCCGCGCGCTGCGCACGTTCACCTCGGTCTATGTGCACAAGGAGTCGGCGTACCACCACTCCCCCGACCTGCTCGGCCCCCTCCGTGAACTCGCCGACGTCCTCGCGCAGGAGCAGCACGACGACGGCCTGTACGACCAGGGCGCCGTGCACTCGCCACCGGACACCGCCTTCTCCGTCGTCGACCTGAATCTGGCGTACGCCCTGCTGGACCGCGACGGGCACCGGCCGACCGAAGCCGTGCGCAGCGTCGTCGGGCAGGTCCTGGACAAGGCGGGCCCGGGTCTTGCGACCGGTGGTGTGCACACCGCCAACCACCGTTGGCTGGTGTGCGCCGCGCTCGCCCGGATCCACCGCCGCCGGCC
The DNA here is from genome assembly GCF_042672405.1 of Streptomyces sp. NPDC127197. Classification (NCBI taxonomy): domain Bacteria; kingdom Bacillati; phylum Actinomycetota; class Actinomycetes; order Kitasatosporales; family Streptomycetaceae; genus Streptomyces; species Streptomyces sp. NPDC127197. The sequence goes on from NZ_JBHXVG010000014.1 coordinate 70,006, forward strand.
CGACCCGGCGTACGCCCGCCGCATCGACGCATGGCTGGCCGAGGGCATCGACCTGCTGCCCGGCGGCGAGTACAGCGAACGCAGCCCCACCTACTCGGCCGTCGTCACCAACCCCGCCCTGCTCACCCTGGCCCGCCATTACGGCCGTACGGATCTGTATGCCCCCGTACGCGCCAATCTCAAGGCCACCCTCTACGTCATCGAGCCCAACGGCGAGGTGGAGTCGGTGCATTCGCGGCGCCAGGACCAGACGGCGCTGCGCCATCTGCCCGAATTCTGGCTCCAGTACCGGGAGATGGCGATCCGCGACGGCGATGCCCGGTTCGCCGCCGTGGCCGCGCTGCTGCAGGAGCGCGGCAGGGACCAGACCTTCGGTGAGACACCGCTGGGCGACCGGCTCGCGGAGGTCCTGGACCGCCCGGAGCTGGCTCGCCCGCTTCCGTCACCGGCACCGCTTCCCGAGAATTTTGTGCACCACGACCCGGACTGCCGTCTGGTTCGCGTACGCCGGGGCACGCACACCGCGACCGTCTTCGCCGGCACGGACTTTCCCGAGGTGCGGGCCATTTCCTCGGGTCTGTCCACCAATCCCACGTTCTTCAAGATGCGCAAGGGCGCGGCGATCCTGGACTCGTTGCGCCTGTCGCCGCAGTTCTTCTCCCTCGGTCACTTCCGTGCCGAAGGGCTCGAGCAGGTCGACGGCGGCTGGCGGCTGCACGCCGAGGTGCGGGCCGCGTTCCACCAGCCCCTGCCGCCGCAGCACCGCCGGCCCGACGGCGACTATCCGCTCAGCAACGACGGACGCTTCTGGTCCGCAATGGACTTCCCGCACCGCCCCAAGGAGTGGCGGACCCTGCGCACCGAGGTGCTGGTGCGTCAAGTACGCGGCGGTGGCTGGGAGCTGGACTTCGACGTCTCCCGGTCCGCGGTACCCCTCGCACTGGAGCTGTGCTTCCGCCGCGGTGGCACCTTGACCGGTGACGGGCTCGAACCCGTTGCGGGCCAGACCGACACCTTCCAGCTCGTGAGCGGCGAGGCCGCGTACACCGTCGGCGACGACCGGATCGAGTTCGGCCCCGGCAACGGCAAGGGCGGCAAGCAGCCGCCGGTGGTCGAGCCGGGCGAACGCTACTCGTGGATGAACGGCTCCCTCACACCGGACGGCATCCGCGTGCTGATCACCGGCAGGTCACCGCTGACGTACCGGCTCACGCTGAGGTGATCGTCACTCGTCGTCGAGGTAGTCCCGCAACACCTGCGAACGCGACGGATGGCGCAGCTTGCTCATCGTCTTCGCCTCGATCTGGCGGATGCGTTCACGGGTCACGCCGTAGATCTGTCCGATCTCCTCCAGGGTGCGGGTGCGGCCGCCGAAGAGGCCGTAGCGCAGGGAGATGATGCCGGCCTCGGGAGTTGACGCCAGGGAGTGGCGGTGCTGAAGCCGGTGTCGGCGGCCAGGGCTTCGAGCAGGCGGGTGAAGTAGTCGGCGCCGCTGGTGTTGGTCCACGGGGCAATGGCGCCCTCCGCCAGCGACTTGGTGTCGTCCGGTACGACGAGAGCGGGGTCGACCTCCAGGCGCGAGCCGAGTCCGGTACAGGCGGGGCAGGCGCCCTGGGGCGCGTTGAAGGAGAAGAGCCGGGGCTCCAGCGACTCCAGGCCGATGTCGTGGGAACGCGGGCAGGCCATCGCCTCGGAGAAGACCAACTCGCGGTCCGCGGACCCGGGTTCCCGGTCCACGAACTCGACCCGCAGGACACCGCCCCCGAGCCCCAGCGCGGTCTCCACGGACTCCGTCAGCCGCTGCCGTACTCCCGCTTTGACGGCCAGCCGGTCCACGACCACGTCGACGGAGTGCTTCTTGCGCTTGTCCAGCGCGGGCGGCGGGGCCGGCGCCAGGACCGTCCCGTCCACCCGGACCCGGCTGAACCCGTCGGCGGACAACTGACGGAAGACCTCGGCATGTTCGCCCTTCCGGTCACGGACGACCGGGCCCAGCACCTGAAAGCGGGTCCCCTCGTCCTCCTCCAGCAGCAGGCCGACGATGCGCTGCGGTGTCTGCCGGCTGACCGGCTCACCGCACTCGGGGCAGTGGGGTCGGCCGATCCGCGCGTACAGCAACCGCAGGTGGTCGTAGACCTCGGTGATCGTGCCGACGGTCGAACGCGGGTTGCGGCTCAACGTCTTCTGGTCGATGGCGATCGCCGGGGACAGCCCCTCGACGGCGTCGACATCGGGCTTGTCGAGCTGCCCGAGGAACTGCCGCGCATAGGCGGAAAGGGATTCGACATAACGTCGCTGCCCCTCGGCGAATATGGTGTTGAATGCCAGGCTCGACTTTCCGGATCCGGATACGCCCGTGAATACGATCAGCGCATCCCGGGGCAGTTCGACGGAAACGTCACGGAGATTGTGCTGACGGGCACCTTTGACGACAATCCGTTTTCTCACGGACCCCACCGTAACACCGCAACATCACTGGTCGAGGCCGCTGTTCAGCGACCTCGAGGTGTGGGGAATGTCGCCCTTGACAAGAAAGTCGACCCTGTGGACACCGAAAAGACGGACAGCCGGGAAAGGCACAAAGGACGATATGCAGCCACTGCTTGACTTCTCGTCGGGCGTCTGCGCAATTGAGCCGGCGGGCCACCGCAGGGCGAATTCAGTGGCGTCAGCGCCGGGGTGGGTTCCTGCGCGGGGTGATCGTGGCGTTCGGCAGGGTGGGGGCGGGCAGGCGGTCGCCGTCGTACCCCTTGACGGTGCCGAAGCGTTCGGAGGCGTGCTGCCAGTCGTCCCGGGCCCGGACGATGTCGTCATGGCTGCGGCCGATGAAGTTCCACCACATGACGATCTCCTCCTCGAAGGGGGTCCCGCCGAGCAGGACCGTGCGGGCCCTGACGTCCGACTCGTTCGTCAGCGTCAGGGCGCCGATGCCGGGGTGGGCGTAGCCCATGTCCGCCGGACGCAGCAGGGTGTCGGCCATGCGGACGTCGCCGTGGTCGACGAGGAGGCCGTGCTCGTAACCGGGGTCCACGGCGAGCGTGATCGATGCGCGCGGTGCGAGGGCGATTTCGGCACCGAGCAGCGGCGTGAAGGTCCGCACCGGGGAGACTGAGCCCGCGAGCGAGCCGAGGAAGACCCTGATCTCGGCTCCGTCGATGTGCACGGGCTCGGGTACGTGGTGCTGGAAGTCCCTTTCGGTGTGCCGGTGTTCATCGGGCAGGGCCACCCACAGTTGCACGCCGTGCAGGATCGTGGTCCGCGGCGTCGAAACCTCGGAGTGGGCGATGCCGTGTCCGCCGGTCATGAGGTTGAGTTCGCCCGGCCGTACGAAAGCGTGGCTGCCCAGCGTGTCGCGGTGCTCGATCTCCCCGCTGAACAGCCAGCTGACCGTCTGCAGTCCGGTGTGCGGATGCGGGGCGACGTCCATGCCACCGGTGGCAGAGACGTCGTCGGGGCCGTAGTGATCGGCGAAGCACCACGCTCCGATCAGCGTCCGGGCGCGCTGCGGCAGTGTGCGCCGTACGGTCATCGCCCGCGGCCCGCCCAGCGGTACCTCGCGCGGAGAGATCACGTCGACGCGCGGCTCCTCCGCCCCTCTTTCGGTGTCCGCTCCGCACAGCATCTCCACGGGGTCCGTTTCCACGTTGCTCATCGGATGCCGCCTCTCGCCCGCCCAGGGGTTTGTTTAAAATAGAACAACTTGTGTCCGAGTATACGGAGCCCACGACCGCGTACACCACGCACCACGTGGACGGGGCGCCATCACCGAAGGAGTCCCGGGTTGAGCAGCGGCACGACGGAACCGGCGGTTCAGCGGATCTTCATCGACAAGCAGAGCCCAAAGGCCTACGACGCCCTTGTCCAGACGTCGGAGGCGGTCCGTGCCGTCGCTGCCGACGCCGGGCTCGACCGCACCCTCGTAGAGCTGATCAACCTGCGCGTCTCGCAGATCAACGGCTGCGCCTTCTGCCTCCACATGCACACACGGGCCGCCCTGCGCGGAGGCGACACCCCACAGCGGCTGGGGGTCCTGGCGGCCTGGCGGGACACCGAACTGTTCACGCCCGCGGAACGAGCCGCACTCGATCTGGCGGAGGCCGTCACCAGCCCCGCCGACGCCACGGCACAGGAATCCGCCTACGCCGCGGCGCGCGAGACACTCACCGAGGACCAGATCTCCGCGGTGATCTGGGTGGCGATCACCATCAACGCGTTCAACCGGGTCTCGATCATGAGCAAGCACCCGGTACGGAACAGCTCCCGACCGTGATCCGCCCACCTTCAGGCCGTGCGAGGCGTCGCCCCGGATCGCCCCGAGGGCGCCACGCCGTCATCCTGGAACGGCAGGGGAGTCTCCTCGCTGCCGGAAGGAGCCCCGATGAAGGCCGTACGAACCCACGACCGTGATGCCGCTGTGGACGGCCTGGTCGTGGAGGAGGCACCGTATCCGTACGCGGGCGAGGGGGACGTGATCGTAAAGGTGCACGCGGCCTGCTTCACCCCGGACGAGCTGGCCTGGCCGGCCACCTGGGTCGACCGGGGCGGCAGGGACCGAGCGCCCGTCATTCCGGGACACGAGGTGTCGGGTGAGGTCGCCGAGGTCGCGGTCGGCACGACCGGGCTGTCGGCCGGTCAGCGTGTCGTGGGGCTGACCGACTGGAACCGGGACGGCACTCTCGCCGAGTACGTGGCGGTGGAAGCACGCAACCTGGCGCCGCTGCCCTCGGGAATCGACCACGTCCAGGCGGCGGCTCTGCCGATGCCGGGCCTCACCGCCTGGCAGGGCCTGTTCATACACGGAAGGCTGGAGGCCGGGCAGAGCGTGCTGGTGCACGGAGCGGGAGGGGGCGTGGGAATGGCCGCGACGCAGCTTGCCCGCGAAGCCGGGGCGCGCGTGATCGGGACGGGGCGCGAGGGGAGCCGGGACCAGGTGCTGGAGCTCGGCGCAGAGGTTTTCCTCGACCTCCAACAGCCGGCGTGGGAGGAGGCCGTGGGCCGCGTCGACCTCGTCTTCGACACCATCGGCGGCCAGGTACTCGCCCGCTCGGCCGCCGTGGTCAGGCCCGGCGGCACCCTGGTGACCATCGCCCATCCCCCGAAGGTGCGGCCCGAGGACGGCCGGGCCATGTACTTCATCGTCGAACCCGACCGCGGTCACCTCCTGGAGATCATCGGCAGGCACCGGGAGGGCCGGCTGCGCCCGCTGGTGGGTGCCGTCCTTCCTCTGGACCGGGCGCCGGAGGCGTTCCGCGCGAAGAAGGGAACCATCGGCAAGACGGTCATCCAAGTTGCGTGAGCGCTGAGCTAGTCGGCGGGGTTGTCGCGACGGATGCTCTCGACGAACGCTGCCTCGTCCTGTGCGACGCGGTTGGCCTCCTCGAACATGCTGAGGACCTGTGCAGCGGGGATGACGGCAGCGCCGGACGCGTCCGCGAACACGTAATCACCCGGGCGGACGGTCACGCCGGACACGACGACCGGCCGGTTCGCCTCGAACGGCGTCACCACATCGCCGCCCCATTTACTCGTCTCCCCCAAGCAGTAGGCGGCGAAGTCGTACGTCGCGATGTCGACGAAGTCCCGGAGACGACCGTCGGCCAGGACCCCGGCAAGACCATGTACTGCCACCAGCGAGAGCTTTGTTCCGCCTCCGAGCGATATGTCGGTATGCCCGTTGCCGGCCAGGACCAGCACCCGCCCCTGTGCGCCCTGTCCGATGGCGTCTTGGAACAGCCGGGAGAAACTGAATTGCTCAGGCGGGAGTGCTTCCTGGCATGCAGGGAGAAACGAGATCGTCACCGCGGGGCCCAGGAGGACACGGCCCGGGGTCGGGCTCACCAGGTCGTCGATGTGACACCGGTGGCGGTGCATCCGTCCCATGGCATCGACGACGTCGGGAGTACGTACTCGCGAGGCGAGCTCCTCCAGACGGTCGTTCTCGCGGGCAGTCATGCCGGTGTGGGGATCTTGAGGTAGTCCAGTCCGCCGGCGTCGAGCCACATCCCGGTGGGAGAGCGAACCAGGCGAAGCAGAACGCCGTCGCAGCCGGGACAGCGCAGCACCATCCCGGGACCATCGAGGTAAGCGTGCGTCTGGGCAAGCACCATCTGTTCACTGCAGCCGCGGCATCGTCCGGAAGCCACGGTCATATCGGTTCCGAACAGGGCTTCGAGGTCCCCGGCGGCGGCGTTGCCGTCAAGGAAGTCAGGCGTCAGGGTCATGGAAATTCAGCTCCTCATCCGCTGGATCCAAAACGCTCGGTGCGGATACGGCCGGGCTGGTGGCCGAGGGCCACCAGCAGGCCGGCGGCCGTTTCGACGAAGCCGGTGGAACCGCAGACGTAGCAAGTGGGTTCAAAGTCCGGTGGCCAGCCGGCGTTCGACAACTCCGAAGCGGTGAACCGCCCGGGGGGCCGCGGCCACTCGGCCGGGGTGGAGCGGGTATAGAGGTACGTCTTGTCGAGGCCCGGATCGTCCCCTCTCAACTCGGGTACGAAGAGCTGGTACTCAGGGCTGCGCACGACGTACACCAACCGGAAGGGCGTACGGCTGCCGACCGCGCGGCGCATGCGGATCATCGCCATCAGCGGCACCAGGCCGGAGCCGCCGCCCACCAGCAGAATCGGCTCCTTCTGCTCGGGCCGCCACACGAACCAGCCGCCGACCGGTCCGCGCAGTTCCACCACGTCGCCCACTGCCAGTTCGTCCGTCAGATACGGGGAGACCTCACCGTCATCGACACGCTGCACGGTCAGCTCGACGCTCTCGCCGTCGGGTGCCGAAGCCAGTGAGTAACTGCGCTGTGTGCTGTAGCCGTCCTCCGCTGTGAGTCGCACATCGACATGCTGCCCCGCCAGATGACCCGGCCAGCCGGGCACCTCGAAGACGAGGGTGCGCGCAGCGTGGGACTCGATACGCCGATCGGTCAGGCGGGCCGTCTTCCAGCGCAGCCGGTCCCCTAGTCGCCTTGATACCGCTGCTCGCGCCATGGGTCCCCATAATCGTGGTAGCCGATGTTCTCCCAGAATCCCCGTTCGTCCTCATCGAGCAGTTGGATGCGCTGCACCCACTTGGCGGACTTCCAGAAGTACAGGTGCGGAACCAGCAGTCTGGCGGGGCCGCCGTGCTCCGGCGCGAGTTCCTCGCCGTCGTAGCGGTAGGCGATCCATGCCTTCCCGTCGAGGAGATCCTCCAGGGGCACGTTGGTGGTGTAATCGCCGTAGGAGTGAACAAGTGCGTAGTCGGCACTGGTCTCCACGTCCTCCAGAAGGACGTCCAGGGAAACTCCCTGCCACTCCGTGTCGAACTTCGACCACTTGGTGACACAGTGCAGGTCAACGGTCGGAGTCTCGCTGGGCAACGCAGTGAATTCCGCCCAGTTCCAGCTGTGCCGTGTGCCCGTTTCTGTGCGGATGGTGAACTCCCATTCGTCAGGGTTCACCGTGGGAGTGGGTCCTGCGGACAGAACGGGGAAGTCGGTGGTCTCGTACTGCCCAGGAGGAAGTCTGTGCCGGGTTTCCCGAGCTCGGCCGTGGAATCCGCGCGAAACGATGGGCATGCCGTGCCCCCATTCTCCGAAGCGGGCGGCTTCCATTCTCCAGGACATCGCACAGCACAGCATCTCGGCAGAAGAAGGCTCCGGAGTGGTATGGCTTCAGAACCACGTCATGGATCACATCACTGAAGAGCGGAGGAGCCCATGAAGCTGGTACGCGACGCCATGACCACCGACGTCGTCACGGTCGAGCCCTACACCTCGCTGACCGCGGTGGCAGCCTGCATGCGGGAGGCCGATGTCGGCTGCGTTCTGGTCATCAGCGACGACGCCCTCCATGGGCTGGTCACCGACCGCGACATCGCGGTCCGCGTCATCGCCGAAGGTCTGATTGCCGGCAGCATCACAGCGCTGGAGGCCGCCTCCGGGGACCTCGTCACCGTCACCTCCGACACGTCACTGTGTGAAGCAAGCGCGCTCATGCGTGATCACGCATTGCGCCGGCTGCCCGTCGTGGACGAGGGTCGCATCGTGGGTCTGCTCTCGCTGGGCGACATCGCCTCCACCCCGCACGCCCAGGAGGTTCTCGTCGCACTCAACAATGCACCAGCCAACCACTGACATCCGAGCACTTCCTGTCTGCCGCTTGAGCTGCGTGCACCAGCCCGGTGCGCTTCCGGCTCAACGCGGAAGGAGGGACAATATCCGGGAGGCCGAGCCCGAGCACCAGGACTACTTGGAGCGCTGTCCCAACGGGTACACCTGCCACTTTGTCCGCCCAGGCTGGCGGCTTCCCACACGCGCGAGGGACTGACGGCGGCGAACCGCACAGGCGCCTGGACTCTACAACCTGTCAGGCGGGGCCCCACACGCTCGGCTTAGGTGTCATCGCACCCGAGGGCTGCCCGCCGACCGGACGCCGGAGTCACGATGTCGTACGACAATCTGGTCATCGTTCTCGCGGTGTCCGCCGGTGTCCCGTTCCTCCTCGCGGTGGTGCCCCGCGTCCCTCTTCCGGGCCCGGTCCTCGAGATCGTGGCCGGGATCGTCCTTGGCCCGGCGGTGCTGAACGTGGTGCAACCGGACGCCACCGTTCAGGCCTTGTCGATCATCGGCCTGAGCTTCCTGCTGTTCCTTGCCGGGCTCGAGATCGACTTCCAGCAACTACGCGGGCCGTGGGCACGGCTCGTCGGTATGGGTCTGGCGGGCACACTTGCGCTGGCCGCGGCCATCGGCTGGTTGCTGCACATCGCCGGGCTGGTCGAGAGCCCGCTGCTGATCGGCACCGCGCTGGTGGCCACGTCTCTGGGTCTTCTGGTCCCGCTCCTGAAAGATGCCGACGCGGTTGATCGGCCGGTCGGCCAACTGACCATCGGTGGCGGCTCGGCAGGAGAGATCAGCGCCGTGGTGTTGCTGTCGCTGTTCTTCTCCGAGCATTCGTCGGGCCCGGCCTCCAGGCTGCTTCTCCTGCTCGGCCTTGCTTGTCTGGTGGCGTTCATCGTGGTGGCCTCGATGCGTGCAGGACGCTCCATGTGGCTGTCCGGGGCCGTGGTGAAGCTGGCGGACACGAGCGCCCAAGTCCGGGTCCGCTTGACAATGGCTCTGATTGTCGGCCTGTCCGCCATCGCCCTGCATCTGGGATTCGAGGCCATTCTGGGTGCCTTCATTGCGGGGGCCGTACTACGGCTGGTCGACCCCGACGCCGAACGGAAGCACCCGCGGTTCCACGTCAAACTGGAGGGCCTCGGCTATGGATTTCTCGTCCCGGTGTTCTTCGTGACGAGCGGTGTCCAGTTCGACGTCGGAGCCCTGTTCGCGGACGCTGAGACGGTGCTGCGGGTACCGATGTTCCTTGCCGCGCTGCTCCTCGTTCGGGGACTGCCCGCATTGGTCTACCGCAGCGCCGGGCTCTCGCGCGCGGAGATCATGGCCAGCGGACTCTTGCAGGCCACCTCCCTCCCCCTCATCGTGGCCGCGACAACGATCGGCTTGAAGCTGAACGCGATCCGACCGGCCAACGCCGCCGCGCTGGTGGCGGCAGGCCTGCTGTCAGTGGTCGTGTTTCCTCTGATGGCCCTGCCATTGCTGAACCGTTCACGAGCATCCGCAAGCTCGGGGCCCGAAAAGGACCCGGATTGATCCCAGGAACGGCTCTCGCTGTCACTTGGCAGACGCAGGCGGGGAACGTGGGCCGGAGCGGAGACGTTTTCGTCTGGGAGCGGGTGGGTCGGCCCGCCCCGCCGACGACGGGAACGAGGACGTCAAGATGAGCGACAAGGCCCGGAAGCTGTTCGAGGCACTCGACCTCGACCAGAACGGAACCCTGACCCGCGCAGAGGTGATCATCGCCCTGCGCACGAAGGGCCCGTCTCTTGCCGCGTCGGGGGATCTGCCGTTTTGGGGCGTGGGCGACGCCGACGCCTCCTCCGCGCTGTTCGACGCCGCTGACCAGAACGGGGACGCGGTACTGACCCTGGAGGAGTTCGCGGCATTGGTCGACCGCCGTTTCGGCTGGCACTGACACTGGGCCGGCCTCCGCTGCAGGCGGCGCGCCGGCGCGACACGCGGTACGGGGCGCGAGTAGGGCCGGCCGCGTGCATGAGCCGTACGTCGCACGAACTCCCTCTTGTCTCCGACGGCATGGCACCCGTACGCTCATCACCCATACCGACTGGATGGTATGTCCCGAAGGAGCCGCCGGAGATGAGCAGCATCAACCGCCAGGTGCGCCTGGCCGCACGCCCCGTGGGAGAGCCGCGGCCGACCGACTGGCAGCACGTCGAGGAGCCGACCGGGCAGCCGGGCGACGGGGAGTTCCTGGTGCAGGTGCTCTGTCTGTCGATCGACCCGGCGATGCGCGGCTGGATGAACGCGGGCAGGTCCTACATCCGCCCGGTGGAGATCGGCGAGGTGATGCGCGCCGGCGCGGTGGGACGGGTGATCGCCTCCCGGCACTCCGGGTTCGCGGTCGGCGACCATGTGTCGGGCTCGTTCGGTGTGCAGGAGTACTGCGTGTCGGACGGGCTCGGCGTGACCAAGGTCGACCCGGCGGTGGCCCCCTTGCCGACGTATCTCGGCGCTCTCGGCATGTCGGGCCTGACGGCCTACTTCGGCCTGATCGACATCGGGCGTCCCGAGCCCGGCCAGACCGTCGTCGTCTCCGGAGCGGCGGGGGCGGTCGGCAGTGTCGTCGGGCAGATCGCCAAGATCCTGGGCTGCCGGGTCATCGGCATCGCCGGCGGCGAGTCCAAGTGCCGGCTGGTGGTCGACGAGTTCGGGTTCGATGCCGCGATCGACTACCAGAACGAGGACGTCCGTAAGGCGCTGCGCGAGCATGCCCCCGACGGCGTCGACGTGTACTTCGACAACGTCGGCGGCGACGTTCTGGACGCCGTGCTGCTGCGGCTGGCGCGCGGTGCCCGCGTCGTCGTCTGCGGCGCGATCTCCCAGTACAACAGCACCAAGCCGCAAGGCCCTGCCAACTACCTGCAGCTGCTGGTGAACCGCGCCTCCATGACGGGCATGGTGGTGTTCGACTACGCCGACCGGTACTCCGAGGGCATCACCCAGCTGGCCACGTGGCTGGCGGAAGGCCGGCTGAAGTCTCTCGAGGACGTCGTGTCCGGCGACGTGACGGCGTTCCCCGAAACCCTGATGCGGCTCTTCCGTGGAGAGAACCACGGCAAGCTCGTGCTGAAGATCGCGGACTGACGGGCAGAGGGGGGAGGAATCCGGTGAAGGCACTGAGCTACCACGGCCGTCATGACATCCGCTACGGGGATGTCCCCGAGCCGGCCGTCACCAGCCCCACCGACGCGGTCGTCCAGGTCACCACGGCCGGCATCTGCGGCAGTGACCTGCACATCTACGGTGGCAACCCGTTCAGCCCGGAACTGGGCTACACGCCGGGACACGAGTGCGTCGGTGTGGTGGTCGACACCGGCGGCCAGGTCACCCGCTTCAAGCCCGGCGACCGGGTTCTGGTGCCCGCCTCGGTCGGCTGCGCCCTGTGCCGGTCGTGCGCGGCCGGGTTCACCGCCCGGTGCGAGCGCGCCAAGTCCAGCACGGAGCTCTGCTACGGAGTCAGCCCGCAGCTTCCAGGCAGCCAGGCCCAGGCGCTGGCGGTGCCGTACGCCGATGTCAATCTGGTGCACCTGCCCGAGGGCATCTCCGACGAGGCCGCCGTCGTCCTGACGGACAACGCGCCCACGGCCTGGTACGGCTGCCGCCGTGCCCGCATCCAGCCCGGTGAGACCGTCCTGGTCATCGGCCTCGGCCCGGTCGGCCTCATGGCCGCCCAGTCCGCCTTCGCGATGGGCGCCGCGCGGGTGCTGGGCGCGGACCTGGTCGCGGAGCGCCGCGCCTTCGCCGCCGCCCTGGGGGTCGAGCCGGTCGAGGGCGAGGACGCACGGACGGCCATACGGGACATGACCGGCGGACGCGGTCCGGACGCCGTGGTGGAGGCCGTGGGCTCGGACGCCACCATCGAGCTCGCCCTCAAGGCCGTCCGGCAGGCCGGCCGGGTCAGCGTCATCGGGGTCAGCCACAGCAAGGCATTCCCCTTCCACATGGGACTGGCACAGGTCAAGGAACTCGAGTTCGCCATCGGGCTCTGCTCGATCCACTACGAACTCCCTCCCCTGATCGCCCTCACCCGTGCCGGCCGGATCAAGCCCGAGGTCGTGGTCTCCCACCGCTTCGCCCTCTCCGAAGGCCCGGCGGCGTACGAACTGTTCGCAGGCCGCTCCGACGGCGTCCGCAAGATCCTTCTCGACCCCACCCGCTGATTTTTTGCGCAGGGCCGCCTCGTCCGGGCGGTCCGCACCCTGCCGGGCTCGCCCGGTGTGCTCGCGGACCGTGCCTACGGCTGCGCGGTGCCGCCGATCAGCTGCGAGACGCGGGTTGCGCCGGCGCGCACGGCGTCCCCGAGCTGCCGGTGCCGCTGCTCGAACAACTCCACGGGTATGGACGTGGCCAGGGCCCCCGCAACCTTCCCTCCTGCGTCGAACACGGGAGCGGCCAGGCACGACAAGCCACCCTGGAACTCCCCGACCTCGATCGCCACGCCGGAGCGGCGCACCCGCGCCAGATCTTCCTCCAGAACGTCGGGAGTGGTGATCGTGCGCTCGGTGAGCCGGGGCAGTCCCTGCTGCCGCAGGTGGTCACGACGCCGCTCGGCCGGCAACGACGACAGCATGACCTTGCCGAAGGCCGTGGCGTGGGGAGCCTGGTGGAAGCCGACGTCGAGCGGCTCAGCCCGCCGCGCCGATGGCGAGTCCACGACTTCCGCGACGACGATCTCCTCGTCGCGGAAAACAGTGAAATACGCGGCGGCGGCGCACTCGTCGTGGATCTGGTGGAGCACACTGAGCACCCCGGGGGTCACCTCGAGTTGCTGGCACAGGCGCCGGTGCAGGCCGGTGAGTTTGTACCCCAGCCCGTACCCGCGGGACTGGTGGAGCCTGACCAGATAGCCCTCGTGGACCAGGGTGTGCAGCAGGCGGTACGTCGTCGGGAGGGTGAGGCCCGCGCGCCGGGCGACGGCCTTGGCGGTGATGCCGTCACCGCCCGCCGCGACCGCCTCGAGCACCCGCAGAGCACGGCGGACCGATCCGAGCAGGTCTCCGGTTTCGGCGGCGGACGCCTCAAAGCCGTGCATCATGCGCCTCCTCCGCGGCCAGGGGAAGCCGGCCGCATCGCCCCACAGAGCCTCGGACGGCCGGCTCCCGGGGAACGGGCCGCCAAGCCGCCCTCAGGGAAACAGTGCCCTGCCGGACCGGCCAGGCCGGTCCGGCCCCGGCGGCCGAGGGCTGCCTGGTGTGCGACGGTCATGCGGCGATGGTACGCAACCGGTTCATGGCCACGTACAGCTGACCGGCCAGCAGGCCGCCGACCAGTTGGGCCACGAGGTACACCGGCAGCTGCGACCAGTCCACCGGCCCTCCGGCCGAGCCGGACACCAGCAGAGGCCCCAGCGTTCGTGCAGGGTTGAGGGCCGCTCCGGTGACCGGGCCGACAGCCACCGCGATGGCGAAGACCGCGAATCCGATGGGCAGGCCGGCGAAGCCGCCCGGGGCGCGCTGGTCGACGACGCCGAAGACGACGAAGACCAGGATGAAGGTGCCCAGCGCCTCCGCGAGGAACGCCTGGGACGGGGCGGTCGGAGGGGCGTAGGACGCGACGCCGAGGCCGAGGTGCACCGCGCGTGTGCCGAGTACACCGACGACGGCCCCGGCACCGGCCACCGCCCCGGCGCACTGGGCCAGCACGTATCCCACCACCTCACGTCGGGGGATTCTGCCCGTGGCCGCCAGGGCGAGGGTGACGGCCGGGTTGATATGGCAGCCGGACACATGGCCTATTGCGAACACGGCGGCCACCACCACCATGGCGAAGGCGAAGGCGATCACACCGAGGTCGGCCATCGTGAAACTGGTCTTCCCGGTTTTCTGCAACATGAGGGTGGCGGGAATCGATCCCACGCCGAGAAAGACGAGGAACGCGGTGCCCAGGAACTCGGCGAGCAACCGTTGGAGATATGTGTTCTCGGTGTTTTCTGTCATGGCTTACCGAGCGCCGGGCACGAGGATGGCGCGGCCCTGCAGCCGACCCTGATCGAGATCGTCCATGGCGTCGTTCACCGCATCGAGCGGATACGTCGTGGTGTGCAGGCGCACCTTGCCCTGGGCGGCGAGCGTCATCAGTTCGTCGAGGTCGTTGTAGCTGCCGACGAGGTTGCCGATGACGTTGATCTCGTTCGAGATGATGTCGATGGTCGGAACGTGGACGTGCCCCCCGTATCCGACGACGAAGTAGGAGCCGGCCCTGCGGAGCATGGCGACACCCTGTGCCTCGGTGCCGCGCTCGCCCACGAAATCGATGACGACGTGCGCGCCTTGACCTGCGGTGATCTCCCGCACCGCGGCCACCGGGTCGCCGTCGGCGCGCACGGTGTGATGGGCGCCCAGGCTCCTGGCCAGTTCCAGGGCCGCGTCGGAGGTGTCCACGACGACGATCTCGGCGGCGGTCAGGGCCACCAGGGCCTGGATGCCGATGTGCCCGAGGCCGCCGGCGCCGATCGCGACGACGCAGGCGCCGGGGTACAGCAGCGGCACCGCCTTGCGTACGGCGTGATAGGCGGTCAGGCCCGCATCGGCCAGCGCGGCAACATCGGCGGGTCGGAGACCGGCGCCGAGCTTTACGCACGAGCGTGCGCTGGTGAGCATGAACTCGGCCATGCCACCGTCGCAGTCGATGCCCGGGAAGGCGCTGTTCGCGCAGTGCACGTCATCGCCCGAACGGCATGCGCGGCACAGACCACAGGTCATCAGCGGATGGATGATCACGGGATCGCCGACCGCGACATGGGAAACTCCGGAACCGATCTCCCGCACCCATCCGGCGTTCTCGTGGCCCAATGTGTACGGCAGCGATACCTGCGACTTTTCCTGCCACTGTCCCTCGATCACATGGAGGTCGGTTCGACACAGTCCGGCCCCACCAATTTCCACGATGACGTCCTGCGGTGAGGTGATTTCGGGTTCCGGCACCTCTTCCACAAGGGGCCGCTGGTGATATTGGTGCACGCGCACTGCCTTCATTTTGGAACACTCCTCGTACCTGAATCCCGAAACTCGGGGCGAGGAGATCGTCACGGGCTCGTAACCGGACGGTCAATGGAACAGCACCCCGAAGATTCCGCCTGCTGAAAAATTAGACAACTCATTACGCAAGATGCGAAGTCCTCAGATATCGGGCGCTTCCCTGGCGCGGGCGGCCTGCCGATCATCGGCCGGCGCCGTACGATCTGCCTCCGTCACCTGCTGCAGGCCCGCAGCCAGTCGACATACGTCCATGGAGAGAGCCTGATGATCTTCATCACCGCCAAGTTCCGAGTCCGTCCCGAGCATGCCGACCAGTGGCCGGAGATCACCGCCGACTTCACCGAAGCCACGCGCCGGGAGCCCGGCTGCCTCTGGTTCGACTGGTCGCGAAGCGTGACGGACCCCACGGAGTACGTCCTGGTCGAGGCCTTCCGCGATGACGAAGCAGGCGCTGCTCACGTGCAGTCGGCGCACTTCAAGGCCGCACAGCAGACGCTGCCACCGCATCTGGTCGAGACCCCTCGCATCGTGAACGCGCACGTTCCGCAGGACGACTGGTCGCTGCTGGGCGAGATGGCCGTTCCCGAGCAGGAGTAGCACGAGCTGGGCGCACTCCCCCGGAGTGACTTGCGTGCGACGACGAAGCGCGCGACGCCCGCACGGCCGATACTGGGGATGAGCCGCTGCAGGCCCAGGCAGGCGGGACGGGTGGGAGCGGCCCGGCGCACCGCACTACGAGTCCCTCGAACGGTGCGAGGTTGATGGGGCGATGGACGACACATCCCTGACGACGCTCAGCGAGAGCCCGGAGGACCCGTTCTCGGTCCACCAGTCGGCGTCCGCCGTCCTGGACGACCACGGGCGGGTCGTCGCCTGGAGCGAACAGGCCACGCGCCTCCTCGGGCACCGGGCCGCCGAGGTGCTGGGCCGGCCGGTACGCGAGGTCCTGGTCGCCGGCGGAGACGAGGCCCTGTTCACCGAGGCGGTCGCCGCGTGCCTGCGGGAGCGCGGCTGGTTCGGGCTGCTGCCGGTCCGGCATCACGCGGGCCACCGCGTGTACGTGGGGTTCCGCGCCCGGAGGGTGCAGCGCCTGGACTCCACCGTCGAGTGGCTGCTCGTGGGCTCGCGCGCCGAGGACGTCGTCCAGTGGGAGGTCGACCGGGCCGTGCTGGACGGCTTCTTCCGCCGGTCCCCCGTCGGTGT
Organism: Streptomyces sp. NPDC127197; assembly: GCF_042672405.1. Classification (NCBI taxonomy): domain Bacteria; kingdom Bacillati; phylum Actinomycetota; class Actinomycetes; order Kitasatosporales; family Streptomycetaceae; genus Streptomyces; species Streptomyces sp. NPDC127197. Next base: position 86,307 of record NZ_JBHXVG010000014.1, read on the forward strand.
CGCGGTTCTCGGCCCGGACCTGCGCCTGCTGCGGGTGAACCGGGCGATCGCACGGTTCGGCGGTCTGCCGGCCGAGGCCTACGCCGGGCTTCGCACCTCCGACTTCCTGCTCGGTCCGGACGCGCAGCTGGTCGAGGATCGGCTCCGGTCGGTCCTGGAGACGGGCCAGCCCGTGATCTTCGCCGAGCAGCCCTGCCGGCTGCAGCAGGACCCTCAGAAGGAACTGATCGTCTCCGTTTCCGCCTTCCGGATGCAGGACCCGTCCGGCCGGGTGCTCGGCGTCACCGAGATCGTCGAGGATGTCACCGACCGCCACCGGGCCCGTCGGCGCCTCGCACTGCTCAACGAGGCCGGCACCAGAATCGGGAGCACCCTGGATGTGGCCAGGACGGCGCGTGAGCTGGCCGAGGCAGCGGTTCCCGCGCTGGCCGACGCGCTCTCGGTGGATCTGCTGGAACCCGTGACCCATGGGGAGGAGCCCGCCCCCGACGCCGTGGGCCCGCTGCGCAGGATGGCGGTCCGCAGCGTCCGGCTCGAGGCACTGCAGGTGATGTATCCGCTGGGCCATCTGTTCTCCTTCCCCGAACAGACCGCGCAGGGACGCTGCCTGGCCGAGCGGCGTTCGGTCCTACAGCCCACCCTGGAGGTCGACCGCGGATGGTTCCTGGTCGACCGTGAGCGGGCCGAAAGGATGGTGGCGCTGGGTGTCCACTCGCTGATGGTGGTGCCGCTGGCCGCGCGCGGTGTCGTCCTCGGCCTGGTCTGTTTCTGGCGGTGGCAGCGGCCCGAGCCGTTCGAGGAGGACGACCTCACCCTGGCAGAGGAGTTCGCCGCCCGGGCCGCGCTCTGCATCGACAACGCCCGCCGCTACACCCAGGAGCACCAGGCGGCCGTGGCCCTCCAGCGCAGCCTGCTGCCGAGCGAGGTACCCGAGCACCCGGCGGTCGACACCGCCCACCGCTACCTGCCCGCGCAGGCCTCCACCGGTGTCGGCGGCGACTGGTTCGATGTCATTCCGCTGTCGGGACTGCGCGTCGCGCTGGTCGTCGGTGACGTCGTCGGCCACGGCATGCACGCGTCGGCGACCATGGGACGGCTGCGCGCCGCCGTGCACACCCTGGCCCATCTCGACCTGGCTCCGGACGAGGTCCTCGCCCGGCTCGACGACCTGGTGGATCATCTGGCCACCGAACAGCGGCAGGCGGACGCCAACGCCCCCCAGATCGTCGGCGCCACCTGCCTGTACGCGATCTACGATCCGGTCTCCCGGCACTGCGCCATGGCCCGCGCGGGGCACCCGCCGCCGACCGTGCTGGGGCCGGACGGCCGGGTGCGCCTGATCGACCTCCCCGCCGGGCTGCCGCTGGGCGTGGGCGGGCTGCCGTTCGAGACCGCCGACCTCGAACTGGACGAGGGCAGTCTGCTCGCCCTGTGCAGCGACGGGCTGCTCCTGGCCGACCACCGGGACATCGACCAGGGCTTGACACTGCTGCGCACCGTACTGGCCGGTCCGGCCCGCTCGTTGGAGCACACGTGCAAGGCGGTGGAGGACGCGATGCTGCCCGACCGGCCCGCCGATGACGTCACGCTGCTGCTGGGCCGCACGCGGGTGCTGGCGGCGGAGAAGGTGGCCACGTGGGAGCTGTCGGCCGACGCCACTGCCGCCGGTCGGGCCCGGGCGCTGGTGACGGACCAGCTGGCCGAGTGGGGGCTGGAGGAGGTCGCCTTCGTCACCGAACTGATCGTGAGCGAACTGGTCACCAACGCGTACCGGTACGCCGGCGGCCCGGTGCTGCTGCGACTGATCCGGCACAGCCATCTCATCTGCGAGGTCTCGGACACCAGCAGCACCTCCCCCCACCTGCGCCAGGCCGGAAGCAGCGACGAGGGCGGACGTGGTCTGTTCCTGGTGGCCCAGCTGTCCGAACGGTGGGGCACCCGCTACGGCCGCAACGGAAAGACCATCTGGGCCGAGCACCCACTGTCCACCGCCGCTCCGAACGCGCGTAACGGTGAAACCATGCCTTCTTGACCTGCGCCGCCGAGCTCCGCGAAGGGACGGGGGCGGTCCGCAGGTGTCGGGCATCGACGCGGACCGCCCCCGTCGGCTCAGTTCGCCGGGGAACCGAATTCCTTGCGGGTGTCCACCGGCTTGCCGAACAGCTGCCACCGCTCGCCCTTGAACCGCATCAGCTGCATCGTCTCGAGCGGGAAGGCGTCGTCGGGCCCGGTGGAGAGGGTGACACCGGGCAACAGCATGTCCACCTTGACGTCCTTCAGGTTGCGCACCGCGTCCCGCAGCCCCTCCCTGGTCGGGCACTTCATGGCGTCCAGGGCCTTGTGCAGGCTGGAGGCGGCGGCCCAGCCATAGGCGTTGAACTGGTTGGCCGGGTCGGAGTCGGGCGCGTACTTGCGCAGCGCGTCCCGGTACGTCTTCATCTCCGCGTCGTCGGCCCACTGCGGGTCGGCGGGGTCCTTGAAGTAGGTCGCCGACACCACGCCCTGGACGTTCTTGAACCCGACGGGCTCGAGCACGGTGGCGGACGAGGACACGTTGTTGACGATGTGCACCGGGTTCCACTTGGTGTTCTTGGCATCGGCGGCGAGGGCCTGGCTGCCGAACTTCGGCGTGGTGATGTTGAGCAGCACATCCGCCTCGGACCGGGCGAGGCTTGTCATCTGTGCCGAGACGGACGGGTCGGTGACCTCGTAGCTCTCCTCGGCGACCACCTTGATGCCGCTGCCGGCGGCAGCCTCCTTGAACCCGCCGAGCAGGTCCTTGCCGAAGTCGTCGTTCTGGTACAGGACGGCGACCTTGGCCTTCGGCTTCTCCTCCTTGAGGAATTTCGCGTACACCCGTGCCTCGGACACGTAGTTGGGCTGCCAGCCGGTGGTCCACGGGTGCTTGTCGTCCGTACCCCAGAGGGAGGCGCCCGTGGCGACGAAGGGCTGCGGCACCTTCCGCTTGTTGAGGTAGTCCCACACGGCTGCCGTGGACGGGGTGCCCAGAGTCTGGAACACGGCGAAGACCTTCTCCTGCTCGACCAGTCTGCGGGCCTCCTCGACCGCCTTGGGCGGCTGGTAGCCGTCGTCGCGGACGACGAACTCCACGGTGCGGCCGTCGATTCCGCCCTTGTCGTTGACATGCTTGAAGTAGGTGCTCACGCCGTTGCTGATCGTGCCGTACGCGGAGGCCGGTCCCGACAGCGGATAGATGCCGCCCAGCTTGATGCTCTTGTCGGTGATGCCGGTGGTCTGCTGGCCCCGGCACGCGCCGTCGGCGGCGGCATCCTTGTCGTCCTGCCCGCGCTGGGTGTTGCAGGCGGCGGCGAGGAGCAGCGCGGTGGATGCGGCCGCGGCCGTGGCCGCCCGCAGAGCGGTCGTCTTGCGCATGTGATTCATTCCTTTTCCGTGCGGGGCGGTGCGCCCACGGGTTCGGCATCGACAGGTGCGGGATCCGCGGGTGCGGGGGGCGCGGACGGGGGTTCGGATTCGGGCGTGCGGTCGGCGGCGGGGGTGGCGCGGGTGAGGCGACGGGCAGCGGCGCCCCGGGCGCGGCCCGCCAGACCGGCCAGTCCCGTCGGGGCCACGAACATCACCGCGATGATCAGCAGGCCGAACACCACACCAGGCGCCGCGTCGCTGATGTCCTGGGCCACGCTCGGCACGTACATCACGAACGCCGCCCCGAGCAGCGGTCCGTACAGCGAGGCGAGGCCTCCGACCACCAGGCCGGCCAGCAGCGTGATGGACAGCACGAAGCTGAACGAGTCGGGTGAGACGAAGCCGATCACCCAGGTGTACAGACACCCGGCGACACCGGCGAACATCGCGCTCCAGGCGAAGGCGAGGGTCTTGTGCAGGGACAGCCGTACGCCCATGACCTCCGCGGCGCTCTCGTTGTCCCGCAGGGCGAGCAGTGCCCGGCCGACGCGCGACCGCAGGAGGTTGCGGGCGAGCAGCAGGGCCACCGCAGTGACGGCGAGGACGACGAGGTACATCCACTGGTCCTCGGCCAGCCCGCTCCACGCGGGCGGCTGCAACTTGTCCACGGTCAGGCCCATGGAACCGCCCGTGACCGGTTCGAGCCGCTTGAGCAGCGGCGGCAGGAACACCGCGAACGAGAGGGTGACCAGGGCCAGGTACAGCCCCCGCAGGCGCAGGGCGGGCACTCCGAAACCGAGGCCCAGCAGGAAGCATCCGACGGCCGCGACGGACAGGGTGGCCAGGTGGCCGGTGTCGTACCGGTCGAGCATGACCGCGGCCGTGTAGGCCCCGGCCGCGAAGAACGCCCCGTGCCCGAGCGAGATCTGCCCGCCGAATCCGACCAGCAGGTTGAGTCCGGCCAGCGCCACGGCGTACAGCAGGACCATGGTCAGCTGGAAGACCTGGAAGGGGGCGAAGTAGAACGGTGCGCCGACGGCGACTGCCACGGCGAGCAGCGCGGTGAGCGCGGCCCGCAGGCGCCGGGCACGGTCGGTGCCGGGGTTTGCGACGATCGTGCTCATGCGCGCTCCACCGCCGCCCGTCCGAACAGGCCCTGGGGCCGCATCAGCAGCACCGCCAGGATGATCACCAGGGGTACGCCCACCTTGAGATCGGCTCCGATCACGTCCACGTACGCCCCGGCCAGCGTCTCGGCGACGCCCACGAGCAGGCCGCCGACGACCGCGCCGACCGGGCTGTCGAAGCCTCCGAGGGTGGCCGCTGCGAAGGCGTAGATCAGTACCCCGCCCATCATGTTGGGCTCCAGGAACAGCACCGGGGCGACGAGCACGCCCGAGACCGCGCCGACCGTCGCGGCCAGCCCCCAGCCGAGCATCAGCACCCGGCCCACCCGGATGCCCGACAGCCGGGCGGAGACGGGGTTGCACGCGGCCGCCCGCATCACCAGGCCGACGGAGGTGTGCTGGAACAGCAGGTACAGCAGGCCCATCACGAGGGCCACCACAGCGATGATCCCGAGCGTCGACCAGTCCACCCGCACCCCGGCCAGATCCATCCCGCCGTCGGGGAACGGCTGCGGGAAGTCCTTCACGGTGAACGACCAGATCAGACCGGCCATGGCGTTGACGAAGATGAACAGGCCGACCGTGACGATGACCGTCGTCAGCTCGGGCGCGTTCCGCACGGGACGGATGACGAGCCGTTCGACCAGCATGCCGCCGGCGAACGACACCACCAGGGTGACCGGCAGCGCAAGCCAGAACGGCATCCCGGACGCCACGAGCTGCCACGCCACATAGGTGGAGATCATGGCGAGCTCGCCCTGAGCGAAGTTGACGATCCCGGTGAACCGGTGGATCAGCACCAGGGCCAGCGCCAGGCTGGCATAGACGGCGCCGGAGCCGACGCCTTCCACCACTTGCTGGAGTACCTCGGTCACGGCGCTCACCCGCCCTTCCCCGCGCGGACGGAGACACCGAGGTACACCTCGGCGACCTGTCCGTCCTCGCGGATCTGTGCGGCCGGTCCGGACAGCACCAGGCGGCCGGCCTCCAGTACGTGGGCCCGGTGCGCGACATCCAGTGCGAGCTGGGCGTTCTGCTCGACGACGACCACAGTGGTGCGTTCCTCCTCGTTGACGGCACGGACGATCTCGAACAACTCGCGGGTGACCAGCGGCGCGAGCCCCAGCGACGGCTCGTCCAGGAGCAGCAACGAGGGCCGCAGCATCAGCGCCCTGCCGATGGCGAGCATCTGCTGCTCGCCGCCGCTGAGGCTGCCGGCGGCCTGGCGGGACCTCTGGCGCAGCTTGGGGAAGTAGCCGTAGATCCGTTCCAGGTCGGCTGCCACCGCCGCACGCTCGGCGCGGCCCCGCCGCCGTCGGCCGGTGCGCACGTGGGCGCCGATGCGCAGGTTCTCCTCGACGGTCAGGTCGTTGAAGGTGCCCCGGCCCTCGGGCACGTGCGCCACGCCGAGCCGGGCGGCCTGCTCGGGCGAACGGCCCAGCAGCTCCGTACCGTTCAAGGTCACCGAGCCGCGTCCACGGACCATGCCGCACAGGGCCCGCAGGGTTGTTGTCTTGCCCGCCCCGTTGGGTCCGAGGATCGCGCACACTTCGCCGCGAGCGACGGTGAAGTCCAGGCCTTGCAGCACCCGGGCCTGGCCATATCCGGCGTGCAGGTCGGACACCTTCAGGAAGTCCGGCTCCGCACTCGCCCCGGCCTCGGTGGGACCGGTGGTCGGCTCGCTCATGCTGCCACCCCCAGGTACGCCTCGATGACCGCCGGGTCGCGCTGGATCTCCTCCGGCGGGCCCTCGGCGATCTTGCGCCCGAAGTCGAGACACACGACCTTGTCGCACAGGCCCATCACGAATCCCATGTGGTGTTCGACCACCACGAGCGTCAGGTCGAAGTCCTCACGCACCGCCCGGACCAGATCCGCGAATTGGTCGACCTCGCCGTGGCTGAGACCGTTGACGGGTTCGTCGAGCAACAGCAGCCGGGGCTGTACCGCGAGCGCCCGGGCGAGTTCGACGCGTTTGAGGGTGCCGAACGGCAGCCCGGAGGCGGGGTGGTCGGCGACGTCCGCCAGGCCGAGCCGCCGTAGCAAGTCGTCCGCCTGGTCACGCAGTTCCCTCTCCTCCCGCCGGACGCGGGGCAGCCGGAGCGCCGCGGCGAGGTGTCCGGTGCGCCCCCGGCTGTGGGCGCCGACCATGACGTTCTCCCGGACCGTGAGCCGCGGGAACAGTCCCAGGTTCTGGAAGGTGCGGGCGATACCGCGCCCGGCCACGGAGTGCGGCGGGAGGGCGAGCAGGTCCTCGTCCTCGAACCGCACCGTCCCCGCATCAGGGGTGCAGCGCCTGGTGAGGCAGTTGAACAAAGTGGTCTTGCCGGCTCCGTTCGGCCCGATGAGCCCCACGGCGGTGCCCGGCTCGACGGTGAAGGCGACACCGTCCAGTGCCGTGATCCCGCCGAAGCGCACGCTGATACCGTCGACCGCGAGCATGAGTGACGCCCCTTCCGATGTACTGGGGGGTGAGCGAGCGTCACAGTAGGTGGGGGCCTTACGGCGGCACATTGGGTGCGAGCACCCAACTTCGCGGCCTCCGACTTGTGCGCCGCGCCCAGTTCCCCGGGGATCTCGCCCGCCGGGCCTGTTGACGGGACACGACGCGGACAGCGACGATCGGCGCCATGCCTCGCGGACCCGCCCTGGGCACCCCCGCACTCTCCGAACCGCTCAGCCGGGAGCGGCACCGCATCCTGCACGCCGTCCAGGACCGGCTCGAGGAGGTCACGCAGACCGCCGTCGCGGTGATGCGCACGGAGATCCCGTCGTACGCCCTCCAGGACGAGCGGTTCTTCGACGACGTACGGGACCAGGTGCTCACGCACTACCGGATGCAGCTCGCGGCGCTGGCCGGCGACCGCGACATCGCCCCCGAGGACCTGGTCTTCAGCCGCGCGGCAGCCATGCGCAGGGCCCGCGCGGGGTTCGCTCTGGAGGACTGGATCAGCGCCTTCCGCGTCGGCCGGCAGGTGCTGTGGGACGCGCTGCTGGACTGCGCGGGCCCGTCCCCCGAGGCGCAGCAGGCCGCGCTGTCACTCGTCACACCGCTGATGCAGTACGTCGACTACGCCAGCACCCATGCCGCGCAGGCCTACGTCGAGTACAAGCAGCACGTGGTCGCGGACGCGGACCGGGAGCGCCGGGACCTGCTGGACCAACTCCTGGCCGGCGCGGCACCGACGCGCGGCCCCCTGCTCGCCGCGGCCCAGGCCTACGGCATCGGGTCGCACTCGCCGATGATGGCGGTCGTGGCCGTGTGCGTCGACGACATCCGCACCGGCGACCTCACCTCCGCCGAGCACGGCTACGCGACCAGCGCGTCCCTCAGCGTCGCCGGGCCCTGGGCCGGCCGGACCCTGGTCGTCGTCCGCCATGGCCAGGTGGTGGCCGTGCCCGTGGTGCGCACCGGCATGGACCCGGAGGACATCTGTGCGCACTTCGGGGCCGTGCAGCGGCGGCTCGCGCGGGAGGGAACCATGCTCGCCATGGGCATCAGCACCGTCGCCCAGGGCGCCGGCGAACTGCCGCGCGCCTACGAGGAGGCCCGGGCCGCACTCGACCTCGTGCCGAGCGGGGGCGGGGTGGCGGCACTGCCGCGACTGTCCCCCTTCGACTACCTTGCGCTGCGCGCCGACGACCTCGCCCGCCAGCTGGTCGATCCCCGTGTGCGTGCGCTGCTGGAGGAGGACCGAAGACGTGGCGATCCGCTGGCCGCCACCATACGGGCCTTCGCGGAGGCGGATCTCAACCTGCGGCTGGCCGCCGACCGGCTGCGGGTGCACCACAACACGGCGCACTACAGGCTGCGCCGGATCGAGGAACGCACCGGGCGCAATCCGCGCCGGATCGCCGACCTCCTGGAACTGCTGGTCGCCCTCGCCATCCGCGACGGGGACAGGGAAGGCGGAGAACACCAGTGAGCGGAATCGTGGAGACGACCGGGACGCAGACGCCACGTCAGCACCCGGACGGACAGGCGAAGTCGCGCCTGCCGGAAGTGGACGCCGAGCAGGACGGCTCCGTGCGGCATGCCCTGCTGAGCGCCGCCCTGGAGGTGTTCACCGAGCGCGGTTACACCGAGGCCGGTCTCAATGAGATCGCGACACGCTCCCACATCCCGCTGGGCAGCCTCTTCCAGCACTACGGCGGAAAGCGCGGCCTGTATCTCGCCCTCTGGGAGGAGTTCCGGGAGGAGCAGGAGCGCCGGACCGCGGCCACGCTGGCCGCCGAGCGTGACCGGGGCGTGGACGATCCCATCGCCCTCTTCGTCGCCGGAGCCAGGGCCTATCTGGAGGGTGCCTGGGACAACCGGCGCCTCGCCATGCTCCTCGTGGAGGACGACGGCCCCGCCGGCTTCGACGCGCTGCGCCGCCAGTGGGACCGCGCCTGGGTACAGCGCAACGCCCGGCTCCTGGAGGTGGACGAGAAGCGACGTGTCGGCCGGGTTCGGGTGAGAGTGCTGACCACCGTGATCGGCGGGGCGGCACGCGAGCTGGGCGACTGCGCGGACGAGAGGGAGGCCCGGGAGATCGTGGACGAGGTGTGCGGCATCCTCATCCACCTGTCGGCTCCGGCCGGCTGAACGCCCGGCGCCGGGCACGGCACCAAGGGTGCCGCACAGACGTGCGGGGGCGGTGGGGCGGCGGTTTGAGACAACGCTGCGCGGAGTGCGTATCGCTTCACGACGGATGTTGCCCGAGGAGGACTGCCGATGGGAATCCCCGACGCCGAACCGCGGCAAGGCCTCACGTCCGGGGGCGGTCCCGCGCAGGAAATCCGGGACTCCTTCCAGGCCGTTCTGGACGCCTTGGACGCCGCACGGACCGACCTACGCACGCTGGACCAGCAGCACCGTCGCCTCGGCGACACGGCCGAGGACAGCGCTGTTGCCGGTCACCTGCGCAGGGTTCCGCAGGAAGCCGTGGTAGGGCCGCTGTGGTCACGCGGCACGCGACCAACTGCGGACCGCAGAACCGGCCCACCTGCGGACACTCCCCGCTGCGCCATCCCGCAACCGTGGGATGCGCCTCCGGCCCCGCTCGTCGCCCCGCCCTCCGATGCGCCCGTGTCCCCGGAAGTCGTCCGCGCGCCCGAGCGGCAAGGAAGCGGAGGACTCCGACGACGCCGAGGACCCGGTCGCTTCATCAACCGGCGGCGCACCCGGGTCGCCGGAGCCCTCGGACTGGGCACCGTGAGCGGATTGATCATCGGCGCGGCCCTGCTCGACAACGAGCACACCGCACCGGCGGAACCCCCCGCATCCATGGAGCAACCGGACCGGCCGCTTCCCGGCAGTTCCGCGCTCCCCCAGATCCCGGGCACCGGCGTCCTGCGCGAGACGGACAGCGGCCACGGGGTGTACGAGTTGCAGGTGCGTCTGCTGCAGATCCCGAACATCTACGACGGCGGCGCCGTCGACGGCCGCTACGACGCGGAAGTCCGGCAGGCCGTAGCCCGGTTCCAGAAGTGGTACGGCATCCACGGGGACGAGAGCGGCGTCTACGGGGACGACACCCGCCACGCCCTCATGCTGCGCACGAAGTAGTCATCGTAGTCATCGAGCTAGCGGCCGAGGCCCTCGACCGCCACGGTGGCGGCCTTGGCGAGCAGGGCGTCGCGGCGCTCGGCGTCCTTCTTGTCACGGGTGGACATGACCGCCATGACGATGGGGTTGCCACCGTCGTCGGGCCACACCACGGCGATGTTGTTGCGTCCCCCGTATCCGGCGGTGCCGCTCTTGTCGGCCACGTCCCAGTCGTCGGGGACGCCCGCCCTGATGAGCGTCCGACCGGTCATGTTCGTCGTCATCCACTGCCGCAGAAGCTCGCGTTCGTCCCGCTTCAGGGCGTCACCGAGCAGGAACGCCCGCAGGCTCCCCGCCATCGCTCGCGGGGTGCTCGTATCGCGGATGTCGCCCGGTGTGCCCTCGCTCATCTCCGTCTCGTACCGGTCCATCTCGGTGACGTCGTCGCCGAACTCCTCCAGCACCTTCTCCAGGCCGTCGGGCCCGCCGAGTTCGTCGAGGAGCAGGTTGACCGCCGTGTTGTCGCTGTACCAGAGGGTGGCGGCACACAGCCCCCGCAGGGTCATGCCGGTCTCGACGAAGTTCTCGGACACGGGCGAGTTCTCGACCAGGTCGTCGCGCGAGTACCTCACCACCTTGTCGATGCCGTCCGTCCCGTACTTCCGGAGGATGGCACCCGCCGCCAGCGCCTTGAACGTGGAGGCGTACGCGAACCGGTCGTCCGCCCGGTGGCCGACCGACCGGCCCGTGCCGGTGTCCAGGGCGTAGACACCGAGCCGCGCGTCGAACTCCCGCTCCAGTGCCCGGAACTCGGCAGTGGTGGGCTTCGTGCCCGCCGCCGGTGACGCGGACCGTGCCGCGCCGGCGGGTGAGCCGGCCCCGGACGCGGTGTGCTGACCGCACGCCGGAAGTGCGGCGAGCGCGAGCAATCCGGCCGCCGCCCAGGCGGCGCCCCGGCGGATGCGAAGCGGATGCGTCATGGAATGGACCTCCGAGCCGTCGAATGACATGGGGAACCTGCGAGCCCCGGGGAAAGCCCTGGGCGTCGACCACTCTCCGGCCAGTGGGGTGCCGAGGTCCAAGACGCGGACGTTCGACTCCATGCTGTTTTGGCATAGTTGGGCTCATGGATCTTGTCGCGGCATGCCGGGCGTTCGTCAGTGTGAGCGAGCACGGCAGCTTCACGGTGGGCGCGGCGGCGGCCCGGACGGCCCAGTCCGTGGTGAGCCGCCGCGTCGCCGCGCTGGAACAACGCCTCGGCGAGCGGCTGCTCGACCGGTCCTCGCGGGCGGTGACGCTGACGCCCTTCGGCCGGGACATGCTGCCGACGGCGAGGCAACTCGTGCGGCTCGCCGACCGGTTCGAGCACGAGGCGGAGGCCGCGCGACGCCGGCCGCTACGGCTCGCCGTACCCGCCGTCTGCCCGACCGGTGCCCTCGCCCGCCTCATCGCTGAGGCGCACGAGCAGCAGGTCCTCCTCGACCCGTTTCCCGCCGGGCCGGCCGAGCGGGCCGACCTCGTCACGTCCCGGCAGGTGCGCGCGGCGCTGCTCGCGGTGGCTCCCACCGAGGCGACCTGGACGGTGCCGCTGGGCCTGGCGGTCGCGCACGCCCCGGGCGGCGGGCCGATCTACCTGGACACCCTGCGCCCCGGCCGGGCCGACCGCGACCAGCGGCCCCGGCGCGTGTGGCTCCAGCCGGAGGACGACGTGCCGCACGTCCGGGACCGTCTCGCCCGGCTGCGCGACGCCGTCGGGCTGCTCCCGGCCCAGCTGGCCGTCGCACCGGCCGTGGCCGCCGCCGCGGCGGACGTGCTCAGTCAGGGCGACGCACTGCTGTGCTCGGCCGCGCAGGCCCGCGAACTCCGCCTCCACTGGCGGCCCGTCGGCGAGCTGGGCCCCGGCTTCGCGCGGGGGTACTCCCTGGCCGTGGCGGACGTCGACGCCGTCCGCGTACGCCAGGTGTGCGCGGACGGTATCAGCCGGTGCCTCGGCGCCACGGAGCGCTCGGAGGCAGCCTCATGACCACCAGTACCGAGAGACTGCTCGGGGATCTGCGCCGGGCCCTGCGCGACGGCGGGCTGTACGGATCGTTCCTCGTCCGGGACCTGGAGACGGGTGACGAGATCGGTATCGACCCCGACATCGAGTTGCCCGTCGCGTCCCTGGTGAAGATCCCGCTCGCCCTGGTGACGCTGGAACGCATCCGGCGCGGGGAACTCGACGGCGCCGCGGTGATCGAGGTGCCGCCGGGGCGGATCACCACTCCCGGTCCGACCGGCCTGAGCCGGTTCCGTCACGCCGCCCACATCGCCGTGGAGGACCTGCTCTACCTCACCCTCTGCATCAGCGACAACAGCGCGGCCGACGCGCTCTTCGACCTCACGCCGCCCGACCGGGTCGGGGCGGTGCTGCACGAGTTGGGGCTGCGAGGCATTGCAGTCCGGCACACCATGCGCGAGCTGATGGAAACCCCGGTGGAGCGTTTCGACCCGGCGGACGTGCACCTCGCGCACGCCCTCGCGATCGACGCCGGCACACCGGGGCGCGGCCACCGGGTGCCACAGCTCGACATCTCGCGCGCCAACACCGGGACGGCACGGGCCTTCGTCGACCTCCTTCAGGCCCTCTGGCGGTCGCGGCCCGGAACCGAGAGCGCCGAGCCCCCGACGATGCCCTCGGCGATCCACCCCGACGTCGCGGCAAGGGTACGCGGTTTCATGGCCAACAACCTCGTGCGCAACCGCCTCGCCCCGGACTTCGACTCCGACTCCTCCACCTGGTCGTCCAAGACCGGCATGCTGCTCAACCTGCGCCACGAGGTGGGCGTCGTCGAACACGCCGACGGCCAGACCTATGCGATAGCCGTCCTGACCGAGTCACGGGTGGCCGCCGGCCGACAGCCTGGCGCCGACGCCCTCATGGGCCAAGTCGCCCGGCGGCTGCGCGACGAGCTCCGTTCGAGGTGGGGCTAGGGCGTGTCCGGCGTGCCAGGCCCCGCGATTCCGGCATGATCCGCCGGGCACGCCCTAGGTGTTCAGTCCACGGAAGTCGGTGACGGTGACGCCGTTGCGGGTTCGGGCGGGCAGAACTCGGCCGAGACGACGTTCTTTCCGCCACCGACCCAGTCGCCGTTGAAGTTCAGAGCGATCATGTGCCGGCCGTCCTTGGTGCCGAAGGCCTGTGTCGAGGAGCCGTGGATACCGCCGGAGTGACCCCAGACCTTGATCCCGCAGGTCGTCTCGTACTCGATGAGGCCCAGGCCGTAGCGCTGGCGCGGCAGGTTGCCCTCGGTCGAGACCGTGGTCGTCATCTGCCGGAGCTGGGCGGGGCGCAGCAGCCTACCGCCGAAGAGGGCGGTGTAGAAGCGGTTGAGGTCGGCGGAGTTGGTGACCATCTCGCCCGCCGCCCAGGCCCAGGACGGGTTGAGTTCAGTCACGTCGTAGGTCTTCCCCGGGTCCTCCGTGAAGGTGGAGTAGTGCCGGGTGGGCGCGGGGACATGCGGGTCGGTGCCGGGGAAGTACGTGGCGCGCATCGCGAGCGGCCTGGTGATGCGCCGCTCGATCTCCTCGGCGTAGGGCCTGCCGGTCAGCTTCTCGATGATCAGCCCCAGCAGGAGGTAGTTGGTGTTGGAGTACTTCCAGGAGGTGCCGGGTTCGAACTGGGGCGGGTTTTGCAGGGCGAGGGCGATGACCTGCTGCGGAGTCCAGTCGTCGTAGCGGGACTCGAGGAACTCGATGCCCAGCACCTTCTTCGAGAACGCAGCGTCCTCGGTGAAGTTGAAGATGCCGCTGGTGTGGTTCATCAGCTGACGGACCGTGATCTTCGTGCCGTCGTGGCCGTTCCCCCGCACCAGGCCAGGGAGGTAGTGGTCGACCGTGGCATCGAGATCGGCCTTCCCTTCCGCCTGGAGCTGGAGCAGGACGGTCGCCACCAGCGTCTTGGTGACGCTTCCCGCGCGGAACCGGTCGCCGTTGCCGCGGGGCTGCTGCGTGGAGAGGTCGGCGACGCCCGAGGTACCCTTCCACCCCCCACGGGTGTCGCGTACTTCGGCCACGACACCCGGCACGCCCGCGGCGACGGCCGCGTCCATGGCAGCCTGGGTGGCAGCGTGCCGGGACTCCCGCGTCTCCGCGGCGGTCACCGTGCCGCCGGCCGCGGCCGCAGGCGTCGTCAGCAGGGCCGAACCTGCCGCTGCGATCGCGGTCACGCCCAGCAGTGTCCTCCGTGTCCGGCGTGTCGACATGTGCACCAACCCTCTCTCGGCCTGCGGGACACGCATCGTGCCGACCACCCCTAACCGGCCACCAACACCCCGCCAACGGCGATGATGTGACGTTGAACCCGACCCGGTACTGAACGAAGATGATGTTCTTCGATCGATGCCGGACACCGGACGTTCGGTGTTCGGCGTCCGACGCGGGGAGGGCCGGTGAGGTTCGCAGTACTGGGATCGCTGACGACAGTCGACGACGACGGCGTGGCCGTCGCCCTCGGCGGATCGAAGCCCCGCTCGTTGCTCGCCGTACTGCTGCTGGAGCCGAACCGCACGGTGCCGCTGGACACGGTGATGGCGGTGTTGTGGGGCGAGAAGCCACCGCCGACGGCCACTGCCTCGCTGCACAACCACGTCGCCCGGCTGCGGCGAAGCCTCCACGACGCCGGCGGCACACGGCTGCGCACCATGCCTCACGGGCTCGAACTGCGGGTCGGCGAGGGCGAGTTGGACCGTGACGTGTTCGAACAGCGGGTACGCCGAGCGCAGGAGGCCCGCAACCGCGAGGACTGGGAGGTGGTGGAGCGGAACGCCGGTGCCGCCCTGGCGCTGTGGCGCGGCGCACCGTTCGCCGATGTGCCCGCCCTCGCCGGCCACCCCGTGGTGACGTTCCTCCAAGAACAGCGGTTGCAGGCGCTCGAATGCCGCTTCGAGGCTCTCCTGCACCTCGACCGCCTCGACGGGCTCGCCGCCGAACTGGGCGTCCTGGTCAAGGAACATCCGTTCCGGGAGACGCTGCACCGCCAGCTGATGCTCGTCCTCGGCCGCACGGACCGCCGGGCCGAAGCGCTGGCACTCTTCCGGTCGCTGCGCCGGAGCCTGGTCGAAGAACTCGGGGTGGAGCCCGGCCCCGCCGTCCAGGACGCCCACCGGGAGGTGCTGCTCCGCAGCGCGGCCGTCCCCCACCGCGAGTCACCCGCTGTACCGCACCGCGCATCGGCGGGGACGCCCCCGCGGCTGGCGCAGCTTCCCGCGCCGCCCGGTGGCTTCGTCGGCCGTGCCGAGCACATGGCCGAGAACTGTACGGAGCTGGAGTCCGGTCGCAGCCGCACTGCCCTCGCCGTGATCAGCGGAATGCCGGGCGTGGGCAAGACGGCCCTCGCCCTGCACATCGCGGAACAGCTCCGGCATGCGTTCCCCGACGGCCAGCTGTATCTCAACCTCCACGGAGCCACACCCGGCGTGGCCCCCCTCGAACCCGCCGACGCCCTCGCCGTTCTCCTGCACGGCCTCGGGGTGGACGCCCGGCGGATCCCGTGCGATGTGGGGGCCGCCTCCGCCCTGCTGCGCTCCGCGCTCGCCCCCACCCGAACGCTGCTCGTCCTCGACGACGCGGCCTCGGTGAGCCAGATACGTCCGCTGCTGCCGGCCGGCGCCGGCTGCGCCGTACTGCTGACCAGCAGACGGCCGCTGGCCACCCTGGGAGCCGCCACGCATGTCCGGCTCGAGCCGCTCTCACCGCGGGACAGCGCCCTCCTGCTGGAGCGGGCCTCGGGCCGGTCCTGGGCCGCGGCCGACGCCGAACCAGTCGCCCGGCTGGTGGCTCTGTGCGGCCACCTGCCCCTGGCGCTGCAGGTCTCCGCAGCCCGTCTGAGGAGCCGGCGGACCCTTCTGGTGGAGAAACTGGTGGAACGCCTCGCCCGGCAGGAGGACCGCCTGGACCATCTCGAACTGGAGGACCTCAGCGTGCGCCGATCCCTGATGGCGGCCCATGAGGCGCTCCTGGGCTCGGACGACCCGCGCGACGGTGACGCCGCCGCAGCCCTGGTCCTCATCGGGGCGCTGGACCTGCCCGAGTACGGGGCACCGCTGATGGCCACCGCCATGGACTGCACGGAGCGCAGCGCCGAGAGGGCCCTGGACCGTCTGGCGGAGGTGGCGCTGCTCCAGGAAGTGGGCTGGGGCCGCTACGCCCCGCACGACCTGGTCCGCGACTTCGCCCGGGAACTCGCCGGCCGGCCGGGTGAGCAGGCCCGGAACGCCGAAGCCGCCGAACGGTCCCTGCGCTGGTACCAGGAACGGCTCGCACACTGCGCCGCGGTCCTGCGGCCGGGGACCGGGCGAGTGCCCGAGCACGCCGGGGGCCGGACCGGCACGGTCTTCACCGATACGGCGGCGGCACTCGCCTGGGGTGACGCGGAAGCGGCGAACCTGCTGGTCCTGGCCGGCTCCGGTGCGCACGGGCGCCTGGGCCCGACCCGTACCCTGGAGCTGATCAATGCCTTGTTCCCCTACCTGCACGACCGCGGCCGGGTGCAGGATCTCGAACGGCTGACGCGGCACGCCATCACCCTTGCCAGGTCCAGCGGCAACACCGCAGCCGAAGGCCGGGCGCTGGGCCACCTCGCCTCCGCGCACTACTCGGCCGGACGCGTCCGACAGGCACTGCTGCTTCTGGACGAGGCCGTGGAGCTCAGCGAGCACCTCGCCGACGACGTGGCCCGGATGCGTCACCTCGGCAACCGGGCCGCGCTGCTGCGCGAACTCAACCGGGACGCTGACGCCCGAGCGACGTTGGCACGGTGTCTCGCACTGCGCCCCGACCACCTCACACCCGGCGAGGAAGCGATGCTCCTCGGGCACCAGGGGTACGTGGCCGAACTCACCGACCTGCGCTCGGCCCTCTCGTACCACCTGCGCAGCAGGGAACGTGCCCGGGAGGCCGGCAGCGCCGTGATCGAGCAGGTCGCCCTGTGCAACATGGGCCGCACCCACCTGGGCCTCGGCGAGCCCGCCCGGGCCCTGCAGAGCTTCGAAGAGGCGCTGCGCGTCATGGCGGCCGGTGTGGCGCACTGGAACGCGGAGCGGGAGACGCGCCTGGGCCAGGCGCAGGCCCTGCGGGCGCTGGGCCGACTCGGACAGGCCGGGGAAGTGTGCACGGCGCTGCTCCAGGAAGCCGCCACGCGCGGCGACTCCTACGGTCGGGGCCTCGCCGAGTACGAGTTGGGGCATGTCCTGAGAGCACTCGGGGACGAACGGGCGGCCCTGGGCCGATGGGGCAGCGCGCTGTCCGCCCTGGAAGGAACGGACGCGCAGGTACTCGCCGACCTGCGTGCCCTGACGTCTGCCCCGACGGTCGCTGCCGACGGCTGACCGCTCGTCGGTGCAGTTCCCAGGCGGCTCCGTCCCCACGCAGGGCGCAG
This sequence comes from Streptomyces sp. NPDC127197, assembly GCF_042672405.1. Classification (NCBI taxonomy): domain Bacteria; kingdom Bacillati; phylum Actinomycetota; class Actinomycetes; order Kitasatosporales; family Streptomycetaceae; genus Streptomyces; species Streptomyces sp. NPDC127197. Next base: position 103,765 of record NZ_JBHXVG010000014.1, read on the forward strand.
TCAGCGGGATGGGGTGATCCGTACGGTCTCGGCCCAGTCGGGGGGCTGAGGGGCGTCCTCACCGATCAGGGCGACGATCAGACGGCAGGAGACAGGTTCCGGGGGCCACGGGGTGTACCCGTCGGTGAGCACGACGACGATGTTCGGCGGTTCGGGTGCGGCGAGCGCATTCCGGATGCCGACGGTCATGTCCGTCCCGCCACCGCCGGCCAGTTCGACCTGGTCGACGGCGGTCACCCTGGCGACGGCGTGGACGTCGGCGTCGCAGGCGAGGACGGCGACCCGGTTACCGCCGACGCCCACCTCGCGCAGCACGCCGGACACCTCGGCGAGCGCGGCCGCGAGATCGTCCTCGCCCATCGAGCCGGAGGTGTCGACGACGATCGCCACGCGTGGCAGCGGTCGGCGCAGGCTGGGCAGCACCACCCGGCCGCCGAGGGCCGGGGTGCGGCGCGAGGGGCGCCGGTAGGTGTAGTCGACCGCACCGCCCGCCCACGCGGCGGCCTCGCGGACGGCGCCGGTCAGCGCCTTGCGCCAGTCGACGGTGGGTTCCAGGACCTCCTCCGCCCAGCGCCGCCAGCCCGCCGGAACCGAACCCCGGGAGCGTCGGTGGGCACGGACGGCCTGGGCGGTCTGGCGGCGCAGGGCCTCGGCCTCCACGGGGCCGAGCCCGGCCACGCCTTCGCCGCCCTTCTCCCCCAGGTCCCAGGGCACTGGGACGCCGTGCGCGCCGGACCCGCAGTCCACCGGGTGGAGGGACGTGGCCGGAATGCCGGGCAGGTACTCCTCGAAGAGTCCGCCCTCGGGCAGACCGAACATGCGGGGTTCCATGCGCCCTTCGGGCAGTCGCAGCCCGTCGGAGACCAGGTCGTCGTTGATCTCGCAGTCCTGGGCGATGTTGACCCGCAGGCGGTCGCGCTGGTCTGCCGCGGGCAGCCGGTCGGCCCGGCCGTGGTGGTCGCGCAGGAGGTGCGCCGCCTCGTGGATCCACACCCCGGCCAGTTCCTCGACGTCGGTCGCCTCGACGAAGTCGGGTGCGACGTAGCAGCGCCAGTACCGGTCGACGGCCATGGTGCGCACCTGCCGCGAGACGACGACTGTCAGGGCGTACAGGGCGGAGGCCAGGTACGGGCGTGCCTCGGCCGCTCTGTAACGCGCGGCCAGCAGCTTGGCGCGGTCCAGCCCGTCGGCCGGGCCCCCGGTGACAGCCATGGGGCCGGTCAGCGCGCGCCCGGCAGGGCGCCGGCGAGCTGGAGCAGTTCCAGGAAGGCGTCGATCCCGGGCGGGATCGGCCAGTCGGGCTCGCGCATCGCGGCGAGGTCGCGGGCGGCTCGCGCGGCCACGTCGGGCACTCCGGCGTCCACGGCCTTGGCGAGGACGTCCCAGCCCGCCTCCCAGCGGGGGCGAGTGGGTTCGCTCTGCACGGCGGCGACCACGGCGATGAGGAACGCCAGCTGGCGGTCGCCGCGTTCGGGGAGCGCGAAGGCCGACGGGTCGGCGAGCACCCGGTCGGGGTCGGGCAGGTCCAGATTCTCCAGGTACGACAGCAGCTCGATGCCGGCCGCCTCGCCGACGGCGCCCATCACGGCGGCGGCCTGCGCCTCGCGTCCGGCGCCGGACGCGTACCCGGCGGCGAGCAGGCGCAGCGCCATCTCCCAGGTGCGCGGGGAGGGCCAGGCGCGGCCGCGGCCCTCGGCCTCTTTCGGCATGTGGTGGACCAGGCCGGGCCGGGCGGTCAGGAAGCCGCTGATCACGCCTCGGGCGCGGGCGACCGCGCCGGGCACGCGGCCGGGTTCCACCGCGGGGAGGACCGTCTCGGGCCAGGTGCCTGCCATGCCGCGGGCCACGGTGCGCGGGTCGTGCGTCCAGTCGAGGTGGACGAAGCGGTTGGCGAGCGGGGGGCTGAGGTGCCAGCCGTCGGCGGCGCTGGAGGGCGGGTTGGCGGCGGCGACGATCCGCACCGACTCCGGCAGGGCCAGGCTGCCGACCCGGCGTTCGAGGACCACCCGCAGCAGGGCGGCCTGCACGGCCGGCGGCGCCGAGGACAGTTCGTCGAAGAACAGCAGCCCGTGCCCGGTGCGCGCGAGCCGGACGGCCCAGTCCGGCGGGGCCATCGGCACGCCCGAGGCCGCCGGGTCTTCGCCGACGATCGGCAGCCCGGCGAAGTCGGACGGCTCGTGGACGCTGGCGACGACCGTCTCCAGGTGCACGCCGAGGGCGGCAGCGAGCTGTTCCATGCCGGCCGACTTGCCTATGCCGGGCTCGCCCCACAGCAGAACGGGCTGATTCGCCGTCACGGCCAGGGCGAGGGCCTCCAGTTGGGGGTTGCCGGCCGGTTCGGTGCGGGTGACGCGTATGCGGGCGTTGAGGGCGTCGGCCGCCGCGAGAGCGGCGGGAACGGGAAGGGAACCGGTCATGCGTGAATGTCCTCGTCCTGTGCGGCCAGCTCTTCGTCCTCGTCCCAGTCGGGCTCGGAGTCCTGCTCGCTCATGTATTCGTCCCACCACTCGGAGCCGATGCCGGGGTGCTCCTGCAGCACGCGGCGGCGCAGGAACATCAGGTCGGTCCGTTCGTAACGGCGGATCACCTGGGCGAGGGAGAGCTCCATCTCGTCGATCACGTCGATCCTGGCGCCGGCGTCGAGGAGGTCCCTGACCAGGGCGGCGGACCCTCCGTAGTGGACGGCGCTCTGGAGCGGGGTGCGGTACGCCTTGTCCTGCGCCTCCAGGTCGAGCCCGGCGGCGAGCAGTCGCGGCAGCAGCTCCCGGTGGTCGAGCAGATGGAGGACGTGCAGCAGGCCGCGCCCTCTGCGGTCGCGGACGTGCGGGTCCGTTCCGGCGTCGAGCAGCGCCAGCACGGCGGGGGTGTCCCCGTGCTGGACATGCTGGAACAGCTCGCGCCGCTGGTCCCGCAGGGCGCGCGGCAGCCGTCCCTCGCCGCTGGTCCAGGCGTGCTGGGTGGCGAAGCAGCCGGACACGGTGCCGCCGAAGGCGCGCAGGGCGAGTTCGCGCTGCCGCTCCTGCTCGGTGTGCGGGATGTCGAGCACGCCGTTCCTGGACACGACCTCGTGCCATACGCCGCCGCAGCGGACGCGAACCGGCGCGGGCGTCGTCGGGCCGGGCGGGCCGACAGCGGGTCCGGCCTGCGGGAACAGCGCGGCGGCGACCAGCGGGTGCAGGTCCTCGGGCCGGATCCGGCCGGCGCGCAGCAGGCCGATGTCGGGCAGTCGCTGCCAGGCGTACGAGGGCAGGCGGGGGACGTCCTCCTCCTGGCCGCGGTCCCTGCCGACGACCTGGGCCGGGGCCCCGTCGGTGTCCGCGAGGGTGACCCGAAGGCAGCCGCGCCAGTCGACGGGGATGCGGAAACACGTGCCGCGTCCGGCGCGCTCCAGCAGACGGATCTCGGGGGCGATGCGGGTGAGGTCGGGTGCGACGTACGTGATGAGCTGGGCGACGTCGAGCTGCCGGTAGGAGCGCGGGCCCTGTGGCGGGGAGGTGAGGTCGAGGTCGAGTCCGGCGGCAGCGTACGCCTCGATGTGGGCGCCACGGGCCTGCAGGACGGCGACCCACTCGGCGCGGGCGGCCGGGTCGGCGGGGCCCGGGTCCTCGGCGGGCAGTTCCTCGACGGCGAGCGGGGTGCCGTCCGGGTGGAGGAACGGCAGCCGGCCGGAGTCGGCGGGGCCCGCGCTGTGGCGCAGTTCGCCGGTGCGGCGGACGTCCCAGAAGCGGCGGGCGGCGGTCCAGTCCTCGGTGACGTACGTCAGGCCGTGGAGCCGGTCGCGCGCGGGCGCGACGGCGGGACCGAAGTGCAGCCGGAGCCGCTGCGGTCCTTCCAGCATCGGGGAGTTCGTCAGCGACAGGACGGGGCCGGAGCTCCCGTATGCGGCGAGGACGACCCGCCGGCCGGGGGTGAGCGTGGTGTGGCCGCTGAGCGTGCGTGGCAGGTGCCAGCGCAGCAGGTCCGGTGCCAGGTGGCGCAGGTCGTCGGTCACCCGGGCCGCCGCGTCGGGGCCGTACCGGTCGGCGATCCGCTCCGGGTCGAGGTCGTCCGGGACGTCCACCGCGGCTGCGGCACAGGCGGCCCGCCAGTCACCTGCCAGGCGTGCTTGCGTGGCGCGTTCGATCATCCAGCCAGGGACGGCGTAGCGGCGGATGCGGGCCCAGGCGGAGGCGTCCTCGGGCGACAGGGCCGCGGGTGGCAGCGGACGACGGCTCATCGGTACACGCTGCCGATCGCACGCAGGTCGGGGTGGGTCGGCCGGGCGGGGCGCAGCCGCTCGGCGAAGGACCGCTTGACGCGACGGGGCAGGCCGGGGCCGAGGCCCACGTACTCGAGGCGGTGCCGCTCGGGCAGCGCGGCGAGCAGGCTCTTCGCGCCGCGGCCGGTGATGCCGGTGTGGCGCAGTTCGAGGCGGCGCAGCGGGCTGCCGGGCAGGGCGGCGGCCAGGGCCCGGGCGCCGTCGTCGCCGGTGGCGTTGCCGGTGGAGCCGAGGCTGCGTTCGGACAGGGCCCGGCCGAGATCGAGGGTCTCGATGCCGTCGAGGGCGTCGGCGAGGGCGCGGGCGCCTTCGGGGCCGATGCCGTTGCCGCCGAGGCCGAGCCGGACGGGCCTCGCGGGGTCGGTCGCGGCGGCCAGGACGGCGGTGCCCTCGTCGCCGAGGTGGTTCGCCGTCAGGTAGAGCTCACGGACGCCGGCGTCACGGACGAGGGCGGCGAGCAGCGGGGCGTCGGCGGCGGTCAGGCCGTTGCCGCCCAGGAAGAGCCGTTCGAGCGGGGCCTCCCGGTCCAGGAGGGCGTCGAGGAGCACCCGTACGCCCGCGGCGCCGATGCCGGAGTTGACGAGATCGAGGGTGCGCAGGGTGGTGTTGCGGCGCAGCAGCCCTGCGAGAGTGCGGGCACCGGTCTCCCGGACGGGATTCCGCTTGAGCCACAGGGCGCGGAGCGTGGTGTCGTCGGCGAGTGCCGCGGCGAGGGTGGTCACGCCGTCGGGGCCGATGCGGTTGCAACCGAGGTAGAGGGTGTGGATCCCGTGGGAGGCGCCGGTGTCCCGCGCGGCGACCAGGGCGTCGGCGACCGACCGGACTCCGTTGTCGCCGAGGGAGTTGGTGCCGAGGAGCAGATGGGCGGCGTGCGGGGAGGCGGTGGCGACGGGCAGCAGCCGGGCGGCGCCGTCGGCGCCGAGTCCCTGCTTGCACAGGTCCACCCGACCGTCGGCGCGCAGGGTGCCGAGCGGAAAGGTCTCGTCGTCGGCAACGGGCCGCGCGTCGGTGAGGCGGGCCATCAGCGGCCCGAGCTCCTCGGGGTCGGCGAGCGGCAGATCGGGGTGCTCGATCGCGGGGCAGCGCACGGGCGTTGTCGGCTGGGTCATCACCACTCCACCGGTCTTCGCCGGGGCCCGGCGTCCGCGTCGACATCAAGTAGACGCAAGACCGGTCGGATTCGAACCGACGTCCTCCAGCTCGATGCGTGGGCGCGACGACCTCTGCGCTACGGCCTTGCTGCGCACGATCATAGCCACACTCCGCACCTGATTTCGATCACCAGTGTGATGCGACTGCGCCGCGGTCTTCCGGGCGGCGAAGGCGTAGTCGGTGTGGAGCAGCGTGCGCTGCGCGACGGCGGGCATGTCGGCGACGGAGGTGTGCGAGAGTCCCGGGTGAACGGTGCCCTCAGCATCCACCTCGCGGCGTTGGCGGCGCGGCCGGGTGGCAGTCCGCACACCGGTACCCTGCGCAGGCGCGACAGGCTGACCGAGCGCCCCCTCACGCCTGTCTCCGGCAGTTGACGGTGCGCGGCGTGCAGCCAGGGGCCCGTGAGGTGGGCGACTCCGGGCCTTCACGAGAGGCCCTCGAACGCGAACCACGTACCGGCGGACTGCCAGTCGCGGTCCTCCCAGGCCCGACGTCGTTCGGCGTCCGGGTCGTTCTCGATGCGGCTTCCCCGGGCATCGAAGATCATCGTGGGTCGTTGCTCGCGGGAGTACGTGGGCCAGGCCGGCAGACCGGTGGCGCCGGGGCGTCCGGTGGTGACGAACGCGCCCCAGGTGTCGTGCATCCGCCCGGTCACCCCGTCGCCGCCCGGCCAGATGCCCATGGCGTCCGTGCCATGGAACGCCGGCAGCGATCCCGACGGGGCGATCTGCGAAGGCAGTCCGGTCAGTGGCCCGTCGTAGCGTGAGCGCCAGACCGGAGCCCGGGCCGACTGGGCCTCGGCAAGGCGGGTGGTGGGGATGGCATAGCGCTCGTCCGTCATGACGTCGAGCCGCAACCGCGCCGGAGATGACCTTGCCGACGACGAAGGCGACGACCGGGTGCCCGGCGAGGCGGGCGGTGGCGTACGCGCCGGTTGCTCCGGCGAGCGCCTGGTGGATGCCGGTCAGTTCCTCGCGGTAGCCGTACGCCTGGCTGGGGACGTCGACCACGGCGATGATCGGCCGCTTGGTCAGTTCCTCGCATCGCGGCCGCGCGTCGAGCGCCCGCACCACCACCCGGGCCGCCTCCAGCTGCGCCTTCATCCGTTGCACCCGGACCGCCGTGTGCTGAGGCGACAGCTCCGGGGCCGCGGCGACCTCGGACCGCGTCAGCTCGCCGACGCACTCCAGCCACCAGAGCGACAACAGCCCTCGGTCGTCAGGCTCCAGCCAGCGTGTCGCGCGTGCGGTCTCCTGGCGCTGCCCGGACAGCTGGAGCTGGACCATGGTCAGGTCCACGAAGTCGGCGCCCGGATCCGCGAGGTCCTCGGCCTCCTCGACGGCGCCCGGGGCCGACTGCCGGTCCTGCCAGTGCGCCCGGACCTGATTCATCGCGATCGCCACGATCCAGGAGCGGAAGCTCTCGGGAGCACGCAGACCGCCCAGTCCGTCAAGGGCACGGAGCATGTCGTCGACGTCGACCGAGCCGTTCAGAGCACGCCCCACAACGTTGTAGACCAGCGGGAGGAACGCGCTGACCAGGGCGTCCTGAGCCGCCAGGTCGCCGCTTCGGGCAGCGGTCACCAGTGCCGCCGGCTCCCTCGTGCGCTCTGTACTCATCAAAAACTTCCCTGCCCTGGATGCCGAACGATGCTGTCCGATACATGGGAGATCGATCGGTGAGCCTGGGATAACAGTTCTTCGGACGCATGTTCCTCGAGTGACTCACGGCGCCGACCCCGCGACGCCATGGGGGCCGTCACATCAGGGAACGGAGAGTTTCGGAGCGGAGGCATGGGGCTGCGCGCACTCATCGGCTAAGAACTACGGGGTCTCACCACATGTGCGCCTGACCTGCGTGTTCCTACGGTGTGCCCACACGTACCCGTCCCCACCGCACACGAGGAAGTGGCGCACATGGCCTCCGCAGCATCCGCTCCCCCAACGCCCTCGAACCTGAAGCGCATCGTCGCCGCCAGCCTCATCGGCGCCACCATCGAGTGGTACGACGACTCATTCGATCGGGGCTAGGACCTGCGGTTTTCCATGATTCCGGCCGCCGAAGTCAGCGCGGAACCAGCACGGGGATGGTGGCGTGCTGACTCGGTGCTGACCGACCTGCTTCTCAGCGCGCACCGCTGAGTCCGTTGACGCCGGGACGCCGTTACACAGCGTCGCGAACCCCGCCTCCGTCTCCAGGCTGTCCAACGTCGCGGATCCTTGCCTCCCGAAGGCAAGCGGATCACCGCGTCGAGTCAGTCGCGCAGGCTCGCCTCAGCCGCCCACAGACCATCGCCACGCACAGCGGGCCAACAGCAACCGCAATCTGTTCCGGCCCTCTTAGAAGTTGTTGTCGTTCCGATCTTGAGGGGTGTGCGTCGAACGGGAGTCTCGATCGGGTGATCGCAGCTAGGAACCGTTTCACCGGGCGCCGTGTCCTCCTTCGCGGAGGGTGGTTCCACGCCGCGGAACCACTGTGAAGGGGGATGGCCATGGGGCAGGTACGCGAGGGGGCACGGTTAGGGGCTTGGGCCGTCGGCGGGGTCATCGGTCTGGCAGTGTTGTACGTGATCGGGGTGTTCGCCTTCGGCGGCGCGGGGTGGATCACCGCCCCGTTCCGCGGTGAGGCGGACAAGCGCGAGAACACCGTCGGCTCGGGCGAGTTCCGTCAGACCACGTACGAGGAGTTCTTCGACCTGTGCGAGGCCGTGCAGAACGCCGAAGGGACGATCCAGGCGCTCCAGGAGGAGCGGAAGGCCGCTTCGGAGACTCGCACGACGCAGATCGACCAGTCGATCACCGCGTTGAAGGCCACGCGGATCGAGTCGGTCAACGCCTACAACTCGAAGGCCGCCCAGGAGCACCGCGCGCCCTTCCGTGACAAGGATCTGCCGTACCGGCTGGATGCCACCGCCGAGCGCACGACGTGCACCAACTGATCCCCATCTCATCCCGGGAAGAGGGCAGCACCGCATGAAGAAGTTCGCACGCATGGCCCTGGCCACCGTCGTCGCGCTCGTTGTGGGCCTTGCCCTGACGTCCTGCACCGACGACTCCAGCCAGGACAAGGAGAACAAGGCCAAGCAGGAGAACTACGACCACCTCGTGGCCCAGCAGCCGGCGGGCCGCATGGAGTACTCGCCGACCCGCGAAGCGATCAACCAGTGGATCAAGACGTGGGGGAAGCGGGGCAAACTCTCGTACGTCTACATCCAGAACGCCAACGGCGAGTACGGGTACTTCATCATGAAGGGTCTGCCGGTGCCGCGCTGCAAGATGCTCACTCCGACGGAGAAGGTGGAGTCCTCCTCCAACGGCATCGCGGTCCTCGCGCAGCCCGGCATGGACGGCACGTACAGTTCGGGTTCCACCTGCAATGCCTACTACGGTTTCGACGCCACGACGGGCGCGTACATGGAGTTCACGGTCGGCACGAACCAGTCGTTCTTCCTGTTCGACAAGCCCATGACGATGCCGGAGTACGCCAGCGCCAAGCAGTTGGGGCCGACCTCGGTGAAGGACATCGAGAAGTAACCTTGAGCGGTCGGGGGCCGGTTGGAAGAGTTCCGGCCCCCGCGTCCCGTGAAGCAGCATCGATGGCGCACCACGTAGGACACGGTCTAAGTGCAGGAGGGCAGGACGTTGGTTACGCCTTCGCGTAGCTGGGCCGCTGGCGGCTGCCTTCCTGCCTCGCCGTGGGGCCGGTGGTAGTTGTAGTGGATATTCCAGACTCCCAGGGCCTCGCGGCGCTGCGCTTCGGACAGCCAGGTGCGGGCGTAGAGGAACTCTTCGGCGATGATCCGGTTGTACTCAGGTTGAACTCGTGGAGTCCGTCAGGCCGTGACGGTTCTTGATCGCTGCGGTACGACGTCGTCATGCGGTACGCGCATGGGGGCGGGCTGACGCCCAAGGAGCAGCAGAAGCGGGAGCGGGTGCGTCTCCAGGCGGCTGAGCGGTTCGCTCGTGGTGAGAAAACCGAGGCCGTCGCGCGGGATCTGCGGGTGACGCCGCGGTCGGTGCGTCGCTGGCGGCGGGCGTGGCAGCAGGGCGGTGCGGATGCGTTGCGCTCGAGGGGGCCGGCATCGGTGGAGCGGCTGAGCCCGAAGCAGTGGCAGCGGCTGGAGCGGGAGTTACGGCGCGGTCCGCTCGCGCACGGCTTTGACGACGAGTTTCAGGGATGGACGCTGAAGCGGGTCAAGCTGCTGATCGGGCGGATGTTCCACGTCGGCTACACGATCCAGGGCGTATGGAAGCTGCTGCGCCGGCACGGCTGGAGCGCCCAGGTCCCCGTGCGGCGGGCCTTGGAGCGCGACGAGGAGGCGATCGAGGTGTGGAAGACGGAGGTGTGGCCGCAGGTAAAAGGACCGCGGCCCACCTGGGCGCCCACATCTGCTTCGAGGACGAGACCGGCCAGGGGCTGAGGCCGTCCAAGGGACGCACCTGGGCCCCGCGCGGACAGCGGCCGGTGGTGCGGGTACGCGGCCGCAACCGGGGACGGGTCAACATCGCCGGAGTGGTCTGCTACCGCGCCGGATACCGCTCCCGGTTCTTCTTCAAGCTGCACATCTGGCACGGGCGCCGGGGCGAGCCGAAGGCGTTCACCTGGCGCCAGTACCGCGACCTGATCGTCATGACCCACGTGCAGCTCGGCACTCCCGTGGTGGGGTGCTGGGACAATCTGAACGTGCACCTGGTCAAGGAGCTGGCCGACTTCGCCGAGGAGCACAAGGACTGTTACAGCTCGTCCAGATGCCCTCCTACGCACCGGAGTTGAACCCGGCCGAGGAGATCTGGTCGCTGCTCAAGCGGCACCTGGCCGACTTCGCCGCGGCTGATCTCGCGCACCTCACCCGCGTGATCAAGCGGAAGCTGAAGAAGATCCAGTACCGGCCCCACCTGATCGACGGCTGCCTGCCACCCACCGGCCTGATCATGGGTTACGACGCGACAGGTCCGTCGGACTCCACGAGTTCAACCTGAGTACTCGGGTGACGTCAAAACAAACCGACATCCCAAACTCGGTCAGAAGGTGACTCCCACAGTCACGTCGAAACGACTCCCGCCCCTGGTTACAAGGCCAACCTTCGGTGGACAGCGGAGCGTTGGCGTGCGCCATGGATGCCTTCCTGTCGAAAATCGAACGATGGCTGACCCGACGCCCCGTGCAGGTCATCGAGCACGTCCGTAATGGCCTGGTGAGGCGTGCCGCAGTTTTCGTCAGCTGAACTCGGCCGCGTGGTCGATGGCCCACCTCATGAAGGTGCCGGCCGGTCGGCCGGTAAGGCGCTCGACATGATCGGTGGTGCAGTTTGACTCTGGTCGCCGCATCGAGGCAGCGATCAGCGCTTCCACCAGCGGCTCGGGACGGCCGTCTGCGAGCATTTGTGATCGCGCGAGGTCAGCGGGGAGCGCCTGGAAACGCAGACGGCGCCGGAGAGCAGCACCGAGGTGAGCGACCTGGTCGGCGCGACTGAGGACCTCGGGTCCTGTCAACACGTACAAGCCCTGGTCCAGTTGGTCGCGTTGCGCGAGCAACACGGCTACGGCCGCATCAGCGACATCGCGCTCGTCGACGACGGCTGTGCGCGCCGCCTCCGGGCCTGACACTACGTCGCCCGCCCGCAACTGTGGTGCCCAGCCACGGGTGTTGGATGCCAATGTGTCGCTGCGCAGTACCACGGGCCGCAGACCGGCATCGTGGAGCAGGGCTTCCATGTCCGCGTGTACCTGAACGATCGGATCACTCTGGCGAGAGGCTTCGTCGTCTATGGCGGTCGTGGACAGGTAGACGACACGGGGTGCCGCAGTGATGAGTTCCGCAACCAGGTGGTGGGCAGGGGCGGAATCGAGCAGTGGCCAGATGAGAAAGACAGCGTCGATGCCCACGAGCGCCTCGCGGACAACAGTGGGGTCTGTGAGGTCGCCGACCACCGACTCGGCTCCGGGGCGCGGACCAGTCTGATGGCGCACGAGGCTTCGCACGCGCGCGCCGTGTGCTTGGAGACGGTCGACGACCTCACGGCCGAGGTTGCCGGCTGCGCCGGTGACCAGGATCGATGAACGGTGACGGGTGCCCGCGGAGCGAGTGGTATCAAGCATGATCGAGACGCTAAGGGTTCAGGTCGACATGAAGGCAAGGGCGTGTGGTGAAGACGATCGGGGAAGTAGCCGCAGAACTCGGAATCGAAGCCCACGTGCTGCGGCACTGGGAAGACGTTGGGGCCCTCACCGCGCGTCGCGACGGCAACGGGTACCGCATCTACGACGACAAGGCTCTGGAGCAGGCACGCACCGTGCTGAAACTGCGGCGAGTCGGGCTCTCGTTGCCCGAGGTCACCGCCGCCATGTCGCCGACGAAGTCGGCGGCACAGGCGGTCGTGAGGGCGAAGATCGCGGCACTCGAAAGTGAAGTCATCCAGAGACAGCAGGCGATTACCTTCCTGCAACACACCGTTGAGTGTCGGCATCGATATCTCGACGACTGCCCGGACTGTGCGACTTTCGTGCGTGAAGCTTGAGCCGCCCTCCGGCTGGGAAGCCCGAGCGCCGAGCAGTCCTCTTCGGTCTCTCTCCCTCATCCCACTGCACGGCAGCAGTGTGTCGCCACTTCGCCGTCATCAACGTCATGACCCGCAACACGTTGCACGTTCACCCCGTGTCGGCGGGTGCTTGTGGGAGTAGTCGGCACGGCCGTCGCCGACTCGGTCGCACTCGGCGAGAGCGCTGTCGAGCAGGACGTAGTCGGGATCGGTCTCGCGCAGAGGCGTGGGCGGTGCCCACCGAGATACCGAAGCCGACGGCGATCTGCGCGAGCTGTCGTGCCTGCGCAGGTACACCAGGCCGACCAGCGCACGCTGGTGCGGCGGGAGCTTGCAGCGGCGGTCACCCTCGCGAATGACGATGATCATCGTGACCCACTCGACCAAAGCCTGCGGCAGGTCGAGTGCGGCAGAATACGGAACCAACGCGGCTTCCTGTGCCAGTGGGTTGAGACTTCGAACACCTCCCTCAACGGCACAGGAGCCTTGTCCGTTGCGGACGGCTACGTTGTCACCCGATCAGTGGCCACGCTGAAAGATCTCACTGAGTGACGAGGCGGAACGGGTGGTGCGGGTCGCGGGGGCAGACGGCGATGATCAGCCGGCCCCGGCCCGGTGAGACGCCCGTCGGTACGTTGGCGCCCATGACCCCGATGTCCTGCCGGTCCTCGTAGAGGACCCAGCTGGTGGTGGCGGGGTCCCATTCCCGTTGGTCCGCGGTGAGCAGCGGGGTGAGCTCCGCGTCGCAGACCGAGCAGGCCAGGCGCGCGGGTCCGGTGAGGTTCCAGGCGATGTAGCCGCCGACCTTCCAGCCGGGGGCCGTTGACAGGTCGTAGATGTACTGTTCGCCCTCGCCCTCGCCCTTGTTCTCCTCTTCGTCTTGGTCCTCGTCCTCCGGCCCCTCCCATGCTTCGATGCGTTCCCGCACGTCCTCGGGAAGCTCTTCGAACCACGGGTGCTCAATGACCTCCTCCGGGTGCAGGACGCAGGGCGACGGGACGAGTTCGGGACGACCGACGACCTCGGGAACCGGCTGCTCGGTCAGCGGCGTGCCGACATCCCGTGAGCGCCGCCACCTCAGTTCGACGTGCAACTCGTGGCGGCTCTCGCCGTGCCGTTCGAAGGGACACCAGAACACCTGGAGCAGATCCCCTGCCCCGGTGTCGGGCAGGCCGGGCACGTCCCGCCGGTACAGCTGGGCCACACCGATCAGCGGGATGGGGTCGGTGTCGGCCAGGTGGGGCGCGTGCCGGCCGCGCTTGAAGCGGGCGAGCTCGTCGGCCTCCTCGGCGTTCGGGCCGGAGCGCGGATCGCGCCGCCAGGCCCGTTCCAGGATCTCGCGCTCGCGCAGCACATCGGCGTAGCGGTGGCCGCTGCCGCGCTTGTGCGCGAGCGTGCACACGGGCCAGGGCTCGTCGGCCGGCCACAGCATCGGTCCGCCGACGGAGCTGTCCTGGGCCGTGGGTGTGCCGCGGCGCGGGTGCAGCCGGGTCGCGGTGCGGCGCAGCGCGGCCAGTTCGGGAAAGACCGCTTCCACGTCGACGGGGCGGGGCGGGGTGGTACGGGGCATGAGCCGAGGCTTCCGTAGGTCGGGGGCGGGTTCGGACAGCGGAGCCGGGGCCGGTGGGGTCGTACAGGTCCAGGGGGTTGTCGACGTAGGCGACAGGGTTGGGCGCTGGCATCAGGCCCAGCGGGCCGGGGCTGACGTACCGGGCGGTCTCCGGGTCGTAGTGGCGGAAGTAGTTGTAGTGGAGGCCGGTTTCCGGGTCGGCGTACTGGCCGGGATAGCGCAGCGGGGTGTGGGCGGTGGCGTCCGGGTTGACGGCCGTGGTGTCCCAGACGGTGACTCGGCTGCGCCAGGCGATCGCGCCGTCCTGGTCGACGAGTTCGGTCGGGGTGCCGACCAGGTCGGAGACGATGGCGAAGAAGCGGGAGTCGACCTCCTCGCCGGACAACGGCTTGCGCTCGTACTGGACCAGCGGCCGGAAGCCGTCGTGGTCCCAGGTGAGGGTGGTGCCGACGGTGGTCGTCGTCTGTTCGGCCAGGCGGGCGCCGTCCCAGGTGAAGCGGGTCTCGTCGACGGCCTGGCCGGCCTCGTCGAGGCGGTACTTGGCGGTGCGGCGGCCCGGTGGTCGTAGCGGTAGTGCCGGCTCGAACTGGCGTATGAGGCCGCTGTGGGGTCCTCGACGGTCAGGACGTAGCCACTGCCGCGTGTGACGTACGTCAGCGGCAGGGCTCAGCGACGGTCGCACATGCCCTCGCTGCCGGGCTGCTGCCGCAATGGCGTGCGCGGCCTTCTGCCTCCCGGCGTGTTACGGCCTCTTTGGGCTTTGAGGAACTGGGCTTCCAGCTGAGCATCGAGATCATCCAGGACCTGTCCTGGTAATCATGCAGGTCTCTTGACGCCAGGGTGGGCCCTTCGCTCCCCGCTGGCTGTCGTTGAATCGCGGAAGCCCGAGAGCCGGTCCGGGCCCGTTCAGCCGGCGTGGGGTTCCTGCTCCGCCGCGGTGTCATAGGCGGCCCGGGCCTCGGCGATGGCGGACCGGTGACGCTCGGCCCAGCCCACCAGCCCGGTCAGCGAGGCGTGGAGCTCCCGGGCCATGGGAGTGAGGCTGTACTCGACCTTGGGCGGCACGGTCGGATACACCGTGCGAACGAGCAGTCCGTCCCGCTCCAGCCTGCGCAGGTTGAGGGTGAGCATTCGTCGGCTGATGCCGTTGATGGAGCGTTCGAGTTCGGTGAAGCGGACCGGGCCGTGGGCGGCGGCGATCAGGATCCCGATGCTCCATTTGCCCGCCACGCGGTCGAGCACCTCAGTGACCGGGCAGGCTTCGTCCCTCAGTGCATCAGTAACACGGGTGTGACTGCGTGACATGAAAGTGCCTCCTTCCGATGAGCAGCAAGGTTATCGATGATGACTGCTGTTACAAGCCGTGAACCAAGGGGGAAGACATGCCTGTTCGTGCTCTCGTCGTCGATCCGTCCGCACCCGCCGCCGTCCGTCTCGCCGAGGTGCCTGACCCCGTGCCCGGGCCGAACCAGGTCCTGGTGGACGTCTCCCACGCCTCGTTGAACTACGGCGACCTCAACGACGCCCGCTCCGGTCGGGTCCCCATGGGTGCGGTGCTCGGTTCGGACGCTGCCGGGGTGGTGGTTCAAGCCGCCGCCGACGGCACCGGCCCGGTGGTGGGCACCCGGGTGGTGGCCCTGACCTCGGGGGCGTTCGCTGAGCGCGTCGCGATCGACGTGGGTGCGCTCGCCAAGGTGCCGAAGGGCTTGGACCTGGCGCAGGCGGTTGCTCTGCCGGTCGCCGGAGTGGCGGCACTGCGCTCGCTGCGGGCCGCCGGGCTCGGTCCGGACAAGAGGGTGCTGGTCACCGGTGCCTCGGGGGGAGTCGGCCGGTTCGCCGTCCAGTTGGCGGCGCGGGCCGGTGCTCACGTGATCGCGTCCGTGGGCTCGACAGGCCGCGGGGAGGGGTTGGCCGAGGCCGGCGCGGACAAGGTGCTGATCGGCCTGGAGGGACTCGAGCGACCGGTCGACGTGGTCATCGACAGCGTCGGCGGCCCCCAGCTGGTCGCGGCATGGAACCTGCTCGCTCCCGGGGGGAGCGTGCAGAGCGTCGGCTGGACATCCGGGGAGCCGGCGGTCTTTCCGCCGTATGCGACCGTCGGCCCGGCCAAGTCGCTGACCTCCTTCGTCATCGAGGGCGACACCGGCGCTGACCTGGCCATTCTCACCGAGCTGGCCGCTGAGGGGGCCCTCACCGTCGAGATCGGCTGGCAAGGATCTTGGGACTGCTTTGACGAGGCGGCCGAGGCGCTTCGCGGTCGTCGGATCTCCGGAAAAGCTGTCCTGGAGACGGCATCCGGTGAGCTGCACGCCCCGGGACCTTCTCCGCGGGGCTAGTCCGGCCGGACGATCACGTGCGGAGCCAAATGACATCCACACCGAACCCAGAAAGCCCCTACCTCTTCAAGTACCCAGCACGCGTGTCACCAACGTCCCGGGACAGCACACCTGGTCGGTGAAGACGGGCATGCCGAGGTCGGCCCCATGACCGACGAGGAATACCTCTGGGAACCGGTACCTGGCTGCGCTGTGCGCGTGGGCAGGTTCCCCTGAATACGCAGCCGAGTTGGCCGTCCAGCGTGACGAGGACCGCCGGTTCGGGTGTGCCAGCGGCGTCAGGAACCTCGCCGCATACCGTGTCATTGGGCGATGGCCTGGGCGACGCGTGAGCGGATGCCTGTGAAGTGCTCCTTCTGGACTGCGGCAAGGCGGGCGTTGTGCGCGGCCTGGTCCGCGAAGGCGAGACGGACCAGGAATTCGGCACGGTGGACGTCGTCGAGCGGATCAGCTCGGCTAACGCCTGCCGCAGCATCTCGGCGATGGTGCAGCCCTCCGCCTCGCCTGCGTTCGCCAGTTCGTACACTCGTGCGGTGAAACGCGCGTTGACGCGGGTGTAGGTGGCCAGCAGCATCTCGCCCTTCGCCCTGAAGTTCGTGGTCGGGCAGGCTGAAGTGCTCCCATGCTCGCTCCGGACGCGAGGTCGCCTCCTGGGGCGCGGGAGGCAGAACACCCCAGCTTCGCGCGGCTTTTCCCAGCACCGAGATCTGGCTGCCGCGCCGCGCAAGCCGGTGGTGACGGGGGGTCAGTGTCGTCGGGCACGGTAGAGGTCGCGCAGCAGGGCGATCTCGGCCCCGTGGTGCAGCAATTCCTGGTTGACCCACCACACGATGTCGATGAACGGCTCCTCCGAGTCGCTGCCGTGCGGGTAGGTGCAATACCCCACGGTGTCCAGCGCGGTGTCGTCGGCGCTCAGCAGCGCCTTCCGCCAGGCCGCGGCACCGGCGTCGAAGGCCGCGACCGCCCCTGAGGCGTCCCCGCTGACGGGGTAGTCGTCCCGGGTCAGCGCGTGTCCGCCAGCGGTGTGGTCGGCGCGCAGGGCCAGCATTTCGCTGAGGTGGCTCAGGCGCCACGCGATGGTGGTGAAGGGCGGCGGCCAGGGATGCGGGTAGGAGGCGGCGTCGCGTCCCCAGTCGCCGGTGCCGGCCAGGAAAGTCGCGCGCGGTCCCGGCCCGTCCACGCGTCGCCGTACCGACCAGCAGCCAGGTACCGGTTCCCAGAGGTATTCCTCGTCGGTCATGGGGCCGACCTCGGTATCCGCCCCGTCGCCGCTGTCCATGACCGGCCCTGTCATGCGGTCGGTAAGACGCTCGCGTGCAAAGTCGAACTGCTCCAGCAGTGGAGACAGGCGGGACGGTGTCGTCATCAGAAGCTCCTGTGTCGAACTGGTCCAGAGACAAACCGCCAGCCTGGCACAGCCGGCACTACAGAGGCATCTCCATTTCTCAGGGACCTCAGCAGAGCTGACCGAAGAGATTCACCCGCCCAGACTGCGCTTCAGCGAACGACGTCACGGGTGTCGCCCAGCAGTTGCGGGACAGCACTTACTGAGACGCCTGGTGAAGCCCCCCCGGCTCTCAGCATCGTCGCAAGGACACGACCGATGAGACCCCACACTCGCTGTAAGGTCTCAGATTTCACGGCACTCTCAGAGCTGACTTCGCATCAGCAGTACTTGTGCAGCGGCACTGAGACCTGCTGTTCAGCGCGCTCACCCTTTGAGGTGGCGGCTACGAAACCTCCCGACCCTCTGTCCCGCGCTGGGCATCGTGGCGGTACGGGGCATCACCCGGGTCGGGGGTACGCACCGATAGCAGAGGCGGCGAGGTCGCATCACGCGACGGCGGTCCCCTCAAGCTCGACCATCAGGGTGGGGATCGCCAGCCGCGTCACCCGAGCATCGTGGTGGTCGGCGCCACCCCGGCGGCGCCCAACCGCGCCGCCGGCACGCCGTAGTGCTGGAAAAGCAGATCGACGTCGGTCGTATAGACGTTGAGCCGGACGACGTTCGCGAGAGACATGCCGGCCTCGCCGAGCACGGCCTCCAGGTTGTCGATGCCCAGCGCCAACTGCGCCGCCATGTCACCGTCATGCTGGGACCCACACCGTGCTGCGCGACATCGAGGCGCTGTCCGCGGCCGGCGTCCCGGTCTACGCCGAACGCGGCCGGTACGGCGGTTTCGCGTTGTCGCCCGGTTTCCGGACCGAGCTCACCGGTCTGAACCACGACGAGGCCCTTGCCTTGCTGACCGCCGGATCGGAGCGCAAGAGCGGCCGCCCGCTGCCGACGGCGGTTCTCGTGGGCAACGACCGTTGCGCGATGGACCTGTTGATGAACCTGACACGAGCGGCCGTCGAGGTGCCGCGCGACCTGTCCGTCGTCGGCCACGACGACAGCCGTCTCTCCCATCTGATGCCGATCGGTCTGACCACGGTCCGTCAGGACGCCGTCCTCATCGCGGAGTACGCGGTGTGGTTCGCCGTGGACCGCTTGGACGACGAGGAGTTGGAGCCTCGGGAGGCGGTGCCGGATCCGAAGCTGGTGGTACGAGGGACCAGCGGACCGGCGCCGGACTGACGGTCGACGGGCTCGTCACAGAAGCGCAAGGCCGGTTCCGGTGCACACATTTGCGCAGACGGTGGACATGGGCAGGGGGGAGAGTTCCACGGTCTGATTCCCGTGGCCGGTCTGCCGGCGGCGCACATGTGAGGATTGAACCGTCATGACGCAAGGCGTTGGCTCGCCCTTCCGGAGTTCGCTCAAGGCCAGAGCACTGCTGGCCATCGCCGCGAGTGTGATCAGCCTCTCGGCCTGCTCCTCCTCGTCCTCCCCCGAGGAGAAGGGCGCCGGAAAGGCGGCGGCCGACACGTTGC
The DNA here is from genome assembly GCF_042672405.1 of Streptomyces sp. NPDC127197. Lineage (NCBI taxonomy): Bacteria > Bacillati > Actinomycetota > Actinomycetes > Kitasatosporales > Streptomycetaceae > Streptomyces > Streptomyces sp. NPDC127197. The sequence goes on from NZ_JBHXVG010000014.1 coordinate 122,493, forward strand.
GAGTCGCCGCCGCCGACGCCACCAACACCACGGGCCTCGACCCGCGTACGGTGAGCGCCGGCGCGAGTTCCATCGTCGCCGCGCATGTCTTCGACTCCCTTGTGACGCTGGAGGACGGCGAGTACAAGCTGAAGCTCGCCGAGTCCGTCGAGCCCAACGCGGACGGAACCCGCTGGACGGTCGAGCTCCGTGAGGGCGTGCTCTTCCATGACGGCAAGAAGGTCCGCGCGGCGGACGTCGCCTACAGCATGCGCACCCTGGCGGCCCCGCCGAGCAACCGGGCGTCGGTCTACGCGGACGTCGACACGGCGAAGATCAAGGTCGTCGACGAGCGCACCCTTGAGGTCCCGCTCAAGCGGGCCAGGGCCGACTTCAAGGAGTCGGTGCTCGCGGTGTTCTCGGTCGTCTTCCCGGAGGGCACCAAGGACTTCAGCAAGCCGATCGGGTCGGGCCCGTACAAGTACGGCAAGAGCGACGCACGTATCGTCCGGCTCACCGCCAACACCTCGTACTGGGACGGCAAGCCCTCCATCCCCGTACTGGAGATCAACCGCATCGCCAGCCCGGCCGCCCGGCTCGCGGCGCTGAAGGACGGTCAGATCGACTACGCGGTGGGCATCAGCGCCACCGGCGCCCAGACGGAGAAGAAGAACCCCGCAATACGGATGGAGCGCGGCGGCATCGCCAACTCCAACGCGCTGTCGTTCGCGATGAACCAGAAGCTCGAACCGTTCGACGACCCCCGGGTGCGCAAGGCCGTGCGGCTCGCCGCGGACCGGCCCGCGCTCGTGTCGCACGCGCTGATGGGATTCGGCGCGCAGGGCGACGACGTCGTCGGCAAGGACCTTCCGGGGTATGCGACAGGGCTCGCCGAGCGCGAGCGCGATGTCGAGGAGGCACGCAAGCTGTTCCGCGAGGCCAAGGTCACCAAGCTGACCCTGCGTGCAGCCGACGTGGTGCCCGGCATGCTGTCGGCCGCCAAGCTCTTCGCCCAGCAGCTGGAGGAGGCGGGCGTAGAGCTCACCGTGAAGGAGGTGCCGGTCGACACCTACTACGCCGATCTCAAGGGGCTGTCGAGCCACCCGTTCCAGGTCTTCTACTACGTCAACCGCCCCGCGGCCCTGCACCTTTCGGCGACCACCACCGAGCAGGCCGTGTTCAACGTGACCGGAGCCGGCCCCGACCACTGGCGCAAGCTGGCGGCGGCGCAGGTCCTGGTGGACGACGCGGCCCGGGCCAAGGCCTTCGACGACCTGCAGAAGGAGTTCTACGACAACGGCGGCGACCTGGTGTGGGGCTTCCAGGAGCAGCTCGACGCCACCCGTCCCGGGGTCGAGGGCGTACGCCTGAGCCAGTCCACCCAGCTGTTCGACCAGGCGAAGGCGACCATGCCCTGATGTCCGCGATATCCGCGGTGTCCGCGCGAAAGCTGCTCCTCGCCGTGGCGCGCAGGCTCGGCGCCACCCTCCTGACGCTGCTCGTGGTGTCGATGGCGCTGTTCGCGGGGGCGTCGGTGGTGCCGGGCGACGCCGCGAGCAGCTGGCTCGGAGGCAGCGCCACGGACGCGGAGATCACCGCCCTGCGCCACGAGTGGGGACTGGACCGGCCGCTGGCCGTCCGGTACGCGGACTGGATCACGGGGGTGCTGCACGGCGATCTCGGCACCAGCCTGATCTCCAGGCGTCCGGTGACCGAGGTCGTCGCCGAGCCGCTGTGGTCCACGACGCTGCTCGTGCTGATCGCGGGCGCCGGCACGGTGGTGCTCGCCGTGCTGCTGGGGGTGGCGACCGGGCTGCGGCCCGGCAGCCTGCTGGACCGGATGCTGTCGGGGACGAGCCTGGTGATCGTCGCGGTGCCCAGCTTCGTCATCGCGAGTCTGCTCGTGCTGCTGTTCTCCGGCGCCCTCGGGCTGCTGCCCGCGGTGTCCCATCCACCGCTGGGCGGCACACCGCTCGACCGGCCGCAGATCCTGGTGCTGCCGGTCGCGTCGATCGTGCTGTTCGCCGCAGCCTGGGCCGGCCGGATCGTCCGGGCCACCGTGGCCGACGCCAACAGCGCGCCGAACGCCCGGGCGGCCCGGCTGGCCGGACTGCCCGAGCACCAGGTGGTGTGGCGGCATGTGCTGCCCACGACCGTGCCGGCCAACGCCCAGGTGTTCGGCTGGCTGATCAGCGGCCTGTTCGGCGGCACGACCGTGGTCGAGGTGGTCTTCGACTATCCCGGCCTGTCGAGGGTGCTGCTGTCGGCGGTGAACAACCACGACATCGCGGTCCTCGAAGGGGTCGGGCTACTGCTCGCGGCGATCATCCTGGTGTCCTTCGTCATCGCCGACGTGATCGGCCTGCTGGCCGATCCCCGGGCACGGACGGGGAGTTCATGACCACGACCGCACAACTGCGCCGGGCCGCCCGGTTCCTGGTCCGGCTGGTCCTCGTCCTGCCGGCGGTCGCCGTGGTCGGCATCGCGATCGCCGGGCCCTGGCTGGTGGGCGACGATCCCGGCCGTATCGTCGCCGCGCCGTACGCCGAAGCGGGGGGCGGGATGCCGTTGGGTGCCGACCACGCGGGGCGCGACGTGTGGGTCCGGGTCCTGAACGGGGGCCGCTCGCTCATCGTCGTTCCCGTGCTCGCCGTCCTGCTCACCACCGTCCTCGGCACCGTGCTGGGGATGCTCGCCGGTTACCTCGGCGGTCTCGTCGACGCGCTGGTGTCGCGGCTGGACGGTGCCCTGCTGGCGCTGCCGCCGATCCTGGTGATGCTGGTCCTGCTGCACGGCTGGGGATACTCGTCCGCCGTCCTGGTCATGGTGGTCGTCGTCACCGGGGTGTCGTTCGTGTCGCGGATCTCCCGGGCGGCAACCGCCCAGGTGATGCGGCAGGGATACGTGGAACAGGCCGTGGGGCTGGGCGAGAGCGCGCCCTCGGTGCTGGCCCGGGAGATCCTGCCCAACATCGTGCGCCCCATCCTGGCCGACGCAGGCACCAGGCTCGCCATCGCCGTCGCTCTCACCTCCGCCGCGGGCTTCCTGGGCTTCGGCGAGGACGAACCGAACTGGGGTGCCATGATCAGCGAGAACATCGAGGGCATCACCCTCACCCCGTGGGCCGTCGTGGTCCCCGCCGTCTGCCTGGGAGTCCTCGCGGTCGCGGCCAACCTCGGGATGGACCGGCTCGCCGCGAGGCTGGACCGGTGATCCGCGTCGAGAACCTCATGGTCGAGGACGCGGCGGGCCGTCGTGTCCTCGACGGGGTGTCACTGGAGGCGGGGCCCGGCGAACGGGTCGCCGTCGTCGGCGAATCAGGAGCGGGCAAGACCACGCTGGCGCTGGCGCTGCTCGGCGAGATCAAGCCGGGACTGCGGGTGACCCGGGGCCGGGTTCTCGTCGACGGCGTGGACGTGCTCGCCCTTGCCCCGCGGGAACTCAGGGCGCTGCGCCGCAGCACGGTCGCCTATCTGCCGCAGGATCCCGCCTCCGCGCTCACCCCGACCCTGCGCGTGCGGGGCCAGCTCGCCGAACTCGCCGTGGACCGGGCGGACTCGGCCCTGCTGCGCCGCCTGACCGATGTCGGCCTGCCCCACGACCCCGGGCTGCTGCGGCGCTATCCGCACCAGCTCTCCGGCGGCCAGCAGCAGCGCCTGGCCCTGGCCAGGATCTCCGCCTCGGATCCCGCCGTGCTCGTCGTCGACGAGCCGACGACGGGACTCGACGCCGTGGCCCGCAACCTGGTCCTCGAACGCGTCGACGAACTGGTGGCGCGCCGCGGTTCGGCGCTCGTGCTGGTCACCCACGACCTGGCCGCCGCGGGGATCGTGGCCGACCGGCTCGTCGTACTGCATGGCGGAAGCGTGGTGGAGGACGGGCCGCTGGCCGACGTCCTCGAGAAGCCTGCGGCGCCGTACACCCGCGAGCTGATCAGTGCTGTCCCGACCGTCGCCGAGGTGCGCCGGCGGCCACCAGCGGCGCCCGCCGGCGTGGATGGGCCGCTGCTGCGGGTCGACGGCGTGCGGGCGGGGCACCGGCAGAACGGACGCCGTCGCATCGTGGTCGACGGGGTGTCGTTCACCGTCGCGCCGGGCGAGTGCCTGGCGCTGCTGGGGGTGTCGGGCAGCGGCAAGACCACCCTCGCGCGCTGCGTCAGCGGGACCCACCGGCCGGATGCCGGAACGGTCAGCCTCGACGGTCAGGTTCTGCCGGACCGCATCCGCGACCGCACGGCCGAGCAGCGTCGGCGCATCCAGCTGATCCCCCAGCATTCGGCGGGATCTCTCAACCCGCGCCGGACGGTCCGCGCCGCCATCACGCGGCCGTTGCGGCGTCTGCGCGGCATGAGCAAGGCCGACGCGGTCGCCGAACTCGGGCGGCTGCTCGGGCTGGTGGGGCTCGGCCCGGAGTTCGCCGACCGCTACCCGTCCCAGCTCTCCGGCGGCCAGGTCCAGCGCGTCACCATCGCCCGGGCGCTCGCGGCGGCGCCGTCCGTGCTGATCTGCGACGAGATGACCTCCAGCCTCGACACCCGGGTGCAGGCGACGATCCTGGAGCTGGTCACGCGGCTGCGCCGGGAGCTGGGCCTGGCGGTGATCGTGATCACCCACGATCTGGGCGTGCTGGCCCGGGTGGCCGACCGGGTGCTGGCCCTGCACGACGGCGTGGTCTGCGAGGAGGGGTCGGTCGAGCGGGTGCTCACCTCGCCGGAGCACCCGTGGACACGCACGCTGGTCGAGGCGTCGGCGGCGGGCGCGATGGAGACGCTGAGCGGTTCCGGCTGACGGTACTGCCGGCTGACCGGCACTCGCCGGTGATGCCCGATCCCGGATGCTTCCCGCCGACGCTCGATACCGGGCCTTTCCGCCGATGCTCGATCCGTGGCGCTTCCCGCCGATGCTCAATCCGGGACAGACCGGCCGGGGCTCGGCGACGACGATGGCCGAGCCAGCCACAGACTCCCCGCCACCGAGTCAAGGAGCGCCCATGGTCGAGCCGTCCCCGGCCGGATCCGCAATCGACAGGCCCGTACGGGAGCTGTCCACGGGATCACAGGCCGATCCGTACGCAATCTACGCGGAACTGCGCGACGAGGGTCTCGTGCACCTCGTACGCGAGCCCAACGGACTGCACCGGTGGCTCGTCCTCGGCTACGCCGAGTCCCGGGACGTCTTCGCCGACCCCCGATTCTCCAAGGACCCGACCCGGGCCTGGGAGCAGCTGCGTGAGGCGGGGTACGTCTCCGGGGAACCCGGCGACCGGGCCGACTACCTCTACCACGTGGCCAACACCGACCCGCCGGACCACACCCGACTCAGGAAGCTGATCGGCAAGGCGTTCACCAACCGCCGGGTCCAGGCGATGCGGCCGCGGATCCGCCAGGTGGCCGCCGGACTGCTGGACCGGATGGCCCGGGAGGCCGGCGGGACCGTGGACCTGGTGCAGGCGTACTCGCATCCGCTCGCCACCACGGTCATGTGCGAGATCCTCGGCATCCCCGACCTGGACCGGGAGTCCTTCCGCACCTGGGCCACCGCGATCCTCACCGCCCCGGGGGGAGCGGCCCCGGGAGCGATGACGAAGGCCGAGGGGTACGCGGCGATGCGCGACTTCTTCACCTCCCTCATCCAGGACAAACGGTCCGGGGCTCAGGACGCCGGCGAGGAACGTGCGGATGTGCTGACCGCGCTGATCCACGCGACCGACGAGGGCGACCGGCTCACCGAGACCGAGCTGGTCTCGACGGTGATGCTGCTGATGAGCGCGGGCCAGGAACCCACGGTCAACCTCATCAACAACGGGGTCCTGGCGCTGCTGGACCATCCGGAGCAGCTGGCGATGCTGCGCGAGAAGCCGGAACTGATCGAGGGCGCCGTGGAGGAGTTCCTGCGCTACGACCCTCCTGTGCAGCTGTCCACGATGCGGGTCGCCGTCGAGGACGTCGAGGTCGCCGGCACCGTGATCCCCGCCGGGGGCATCGTCGCCCTGTCGATCGCCGCGGCCGGCCGGGACGAGGGACGGTTCGCCGAGGCCGGCCGGCTGGACGTCACCCGCGCCGACCACGCGCATCTGGCCTTCGGCCATGGAATCCACCACTGCGTCGGAGCGCCGCTGGCCCGGATGGAGGGCGAGATCGGGATCGGGATGCTGATCGAGCGCTTCCCGCGGCTGTCGCTCGCCTGTCCCGCCGATGAGCTGCGCTGGCGGCCGACCCGGATCATGCGGGGCCTCGTCGAGTTTCCCGTCAGGCTCGACGCGGCCGTCGGCCGGTGACCCGGGAGGTGACGCCGATGAGCATCGACCACGAGACGGCGATCGTCCGGCAGTGGGCGGCGATCTACGACGCCGTCTACGAGAGCGCGGAGGACTCCTCCGGCGCCGACTTCTCCGGCTGGCGCAGCAGCATCACCGGGGAGAACTACTCCGCTGCGGAGACCGCCGAGTGGCTGCGGGGCACGGCCGAGGAGATCCTGCGGCTGGAGCCGGAGAGCGTGCTGGAGCTGGGCGCCGGGACCGGCCTGGTCGTGGAGGCGATCCTGCCGCATGTGAAGCGGTACGTCGGTACCGACATCTCGGCCACCGCCGTCGCCCGTATGAACCGGGACTACGGGCACCGTGCGGGCACTCGGTTCCGGGTCGCGGACGCCGACTCCCCCGACATTCCGGGCGGGTTCGACGTCGTGGTCCTCAACTCGGTCGTCCACCACTTCCCCGGCGCCGGCTATCTGCGCCGCGCACTCGGCCGGGCCGTACGGGCCTGCGCTCCCGGCGGCGCGGTGTTCCTCGGCGACGTGCACAGCCTGCCGCTGCGCGACGCCCTGCGCCTGTGTGTCCTCGCGGCCACGGAGCCCGGCGAGTTGAGCGCCGCCGAGGTGCGCGGCCGGCTGGCGGCGATGGCGGACCGCGAGCGCGAGCTGGTGATCGACCCGGCGTTCTTCCCCGCCTTCGCCGCCGAGCACTCACTGGTGGCCGACATCCGGCTGAAGCCGGGGGCGTACGACACCGAGATGAACCTGTTCCGCTACGACGTGCGGCTGCGCCCGGCGGGCCCCGGCCTCGTCAGCCCCGGGGCGACGGCCCGCGTCCCCTGGGACTCCCGCGACGCCGAGCGGCTCGTCGACGAGACGACGGCCGGCGAACTGCCGGTGACGGTCACCGGGATCGTCCATCCCGACCTGGATCCGCCGGTCACGGCGCTGACCACGGTGCGGGGGCTCGCCGACGAGGAGCGGGTGGACGTCACGGCCCTGCTGGCGCGGGCCCGGGCGGCGGGCACCGCCGGTATCCGTCCCGCGGCTCTGCGCGAGGTCGCCGCCGAGCGCGGGCTGGCCTGCCACTGCCTGCCCGCGTACTCCGAGTCGGCCCGGTACGACGCGGTGCTGGCGCCCCTCTCGCGGGCGAGCGGACTCGCGGCCGACGTCGTCGACGAGCCCGGCCGTCCTCTGGTCAACGTGCCGCGCATGCAGTGACCTCCGCCGCCACTCATCCCATTCCAGGAGCAGAAACCCATGAGCACACCCGCCGCCCACAGCGTGCTGCGTCGGTCCGGCGACGGCGAACTCGTCGTCGCGGCCGACTTCGGAACCGCGGGACGCCCCTCGGCGACCTTCACCGAACTCGTCACCGCACTGCGGACCGACCTCACGTTCTGGGAGACGATGCCTCCGCCTTACGGGCACGAGGCCGGAATGAGCGCGGCGGATCACGTCGCGCGCTGGGTGCGCGACATCCGCGACAGCCGGCTTCCGGTCCGGGCGGTCATCGGATTCTGCAGCGGAAGCGTGTACGCGGCGGCGCTGATCGAGGAGATCTCGCGGTGGCAGAAAACACCGCTGCTCATTCTCATCGACCCGGATCTGGCCGAACGCCACATGGTGATCGGGCATTACGAGCGATTCATGACGGCGAGGTTGAGCCCGGTACTCACCGCGGAGGCGGTGGAGGCCGCCGTCAGGGCCGGCCGCGACGCCGACGCCTCCGCGAAGACACCCCTCGATCTCGCGGCGGAACTCGGCACGCTGTGCCGGCGCATTCTTCCCGACGCGTGCGAGCGCGGCGGAATGACCGGCGAACGCAGCAGGGAACTGGCCGAGATATTCGCCGGTTATCTGCACTGGCTGGCGGCCGGGGCCGAGTTGGATCCGCGTCCGGCGTGGCGGGCGGCGACGGCGCTGAACTCCGCCACCGAGGGCTTCGGGCTCGACGCGTTCCCCGAGGAGGAGCGCGCCGGTCTGGTGGCCCGGGTCATCGACTTCGACATTCCGCATCTGGAGCTCATGCGCACCCCCGAGGTCGCCCGGACCATCGAGGGGCTGCTCCAAACTGAGCAGCCTTTTGGCGACCCTGTGGCCTAGCGTTCAAAGCCGACAGGACGAGCAGAAAGAGAGCGGTCCGACGATGAACAACGCATTCACGCCGTCGGCGCAGGCCGAGGAGCGGCGAGCCCAGATCGTTCCGCCGGCCGCCCATCAGGCCGAACTCGCCCCCGCCGACATGCTGCATTCCGGAAACGCCGGAGTGGTGGTCCAGAAAGTGGGCCAGCTGAAGTCGGAATTCCGCAACGAGGGCCGGATGTTCGCCCGGGAGGTGGCGAAGCACGTCAACTCCCAGCAGACCAGAAAGGCCACCGCGTTCGTCTACGAGGAGACCTTCGGCTTCGAGGACCGCATCCACTTCCTCATCCATCTGAAGTCCCTCGACACCTACTACGACATGGTCGAGATGGGCGACCGGGACCGCGCCTTCCGCGAGTCGATCGCCAAGGAGCGGGTCGAGGCCGGCACCGGCGCCGGGGCCTGGGACCGTCTGTTCGTCGACGGCAGCGTGCGCTCGAACGTGCTGCTGCCGTGGGCGGAGCGTGCCGAGGAGCCGCTCAACTCGGCCAACGCCGGCATCGTGCTGCTGCGTTCGGCACGGATCGGGCACGGCTTCCTCGCCGAAGGGCGGGAGCTGGCGCGGGAGTTCGCCGACACCGTGAACAAGAGGTTCTCCGGCGAGGCCTCCGTCACGCTGTTCGACGAGGCGTTCGGCGACGACGACCGGGTGCACTGGCTGCTCCATCTCAAGGACCTCACCGTCCATGGGCGGCTGCGCGACGCGCTCGCCGTCGAGGGCAGGCCGGGCACCTTCGTCGACGGCAGCCTCACCGTGACCGCCCTGACGCCGCACCACTGGGGTCTGTACGCCACTCGGCAGCAGTCGCCGGAGCAGGACGGGTAACCGGGCCCCCGCACAGCGGAGTTGAGACGCATGACCGTGGTGTGGGCGTTCCCGGGACAGGGGGCGCAGCGTGTCGGCATGGGAGCCGACGTCCTCGACCGTTACCCCGGCCTGGTCCGGGAGGCCGACGAGATCCTCGGGTACTCGCTGCGGGAGGTGTGTCTCAAGGGCGCCGAGCCGGGCCTGAAGGACACCCGCTCGGTGCAGCCCGCGCTGTTCGTGGTCAACGCGCTGGGCTTTCTCGCACGGCTGGAGGACCATCCGGCGCCGGACTGTCTGGCGGGCCACAGTCTCGGGGAGTACGACGCGCTGTTCGCCGCCGGGTGCTTCGACTTCGCCACCGGCGTCCGGCTGGTGCAAAGGCGCGGTGAGCTGATGGGCCGGGCCGGTGGCGGCGGCATGCTCGCCGTGCTCGGCGCCGATCCGGACCGGATCCACGAGGTGCTTCAGCGTTCGGGCATCGACGACGTGGACGCGGCCAACCGCAACTCGGCGAGCCAGGTGGTGCTCGCCGGGCCGCAGGAGTCGCTGCGGAGGGCGGCGCAGGCGCTGCGGACGGACGCATCGGTCCGGTGCGTCCCGCTCCAGGTCAGCGCCCCGTTCCACTCCCGCTACATGACGCAGGCCGCTGCTGAGTACGACTCCTTCCTGGCGGGGATCGACTTCGCCGATCCGCGTATCCCGGTCATCGCCAACGTCACCGCGCGGCCCTATCCGCCGGGCGGGGTGCGCGAGTTGCTGGCCCGCCAGGTGGCGGCACCGGTGTGCTGGTGGGAGAGCATGAGCCTGCTGCTGGACCGGGGCGTGACCGAGTTCGTCGAGATCGGCCCCGGCCGCACGCTCACCGGCCTCTGGGAGGCGGCTCGCACCCAGCCGGCGCTGGCACGGCCCTCGGCTCACACGCCGACCGCGGCGGAAGCACGGGGCATGGCACCGCCCACCGCTGAATCGGCACGGGTCATGGCCCCGCCCCGCGCCGAATCCGCGCCCGCGATCCCACCGCGCGCGCCAACAGCGCCCGCGCGCCCGTCAGTTACGGGCACGACGACCCCGCCCCCGCCCACCCCGGCTCCGATCGCCGGCTCCCTCCCCTGCACGGTCCGTCCCGAGCGGCTCGGTTCGGCGGAGTTCCGTGCCGACTACGGGCTGCGGCACGCCTATCTGGCCGGGTCCATGTACAAGGGGATCGCCTCCACGGATCTGGTGGTCCGGATGGCCCGCGCGGGACTCATGGGCTACTTCGGCAGCGGCGGCCTCACTCCGGCCGAGGTCGACTCGGCGATCCGGGAGATTGCCGACCGGCTCGGGCCCGGTGCCCGGTTCGGGGTCAACCTGCTTGCCGCTCCGGAGAGTCCGGGCGCCGAGCGGGAACAGGTCGAGCTGTTGCTCAAGCACGACGTGCGGTTCGTCGAGGCCGCCGCCTTCACCGGGGTCACCGCGCCCGTGGTGCGCTTCCGGTTCGCCGGAGCCCACCGGACGGCCGACGGCACGCCCGTCGCCGTACGGCATGTGCTGGCCAAGGTGTCCCGTCCCGAGGTGGCCACGGCGTTCCTGAGTCCCCCGCCCGGCCCGCTCCTCGACGCCCTGGTCGCCGAGGGCGCCCTCAGCTCCGCCGAGGCGCAGGCCGCCGCCCTGTTGCCGGTGGCCGGGGACGTGTGCGTGGAGGCCGACTCCGGGGGGCACACCGACGCGGGCAGCCCGTACGCACTCATGCCGGCCATGATCAGGCTGCGCGACTCCCTGATGGCCGAGCACCGCTACCCGCGTGCCGTCCGGGTCGGCGCGGCCGGCGGCCTCGGATCGCCCGAGTCGGTCGCCGCGGCCTTCGTGCTGGGCGCCGACTTCGTCGTCACCGGCTCGGTCAACCAGTGTTCCCCGGAGGCCGGCACCTCCGACGCCGTCAAGGACCTGCTCGCCACGCTCGACGTGCAGGACACCACCTACGCACCGGCCGGCGACCTCTTCGAACTCGGCGCGCGCGTACAGGTCGTGCGCAGGAGCACCCTGTTCCCCGCCCGCGCCAACAAGCTCTACCAGCTCTACCGCCGCTACGACGGGCTCGACGAGATCGACGCATCGACCCGCCAGACCTTGGAGGAACGGTACTTCCGGCGGTCGTTCGACGACATCTGGGCCGAGACCGGCGCCTATCTGCGCGACCACCGACCCGACGAGCTGGCCCGCGCGGAGCGGAACCCCAAGGTGCGCATGGCCCAGGTGTTCCGCTGGTACTTCGTCCACTCCACGCGGCTGGCCCTGGGCGGCGTACCGGGAGAGCAGGTCAACTACCAGATCCACTGCGGGCCGGCGATGGGCGCGTTCAACCGCCTGGTCGCCGGAACTCCGCTGGAGGCGTGGCGGAACCGCCATGTCGACGCCATCGCCGAGCTGTTGATGACCGGAGCCGCCGCGCTGCTGGACGGTTCGCTGCGCGCCTGGTCCGTTGCCACTCCAGGAGACTGACGTGCGGGAAGACGAACGGTCCGAACGGCTGCTGCGCATCCTCGCCGAGGTGATCCCCGGCGAGGAACCCACCCTCGACCTGGCACTGCGCGAGCAGGGCCTGGAATCCCTGGCCCTGACCCGGGTGTGGTTCCGGCTCCGCAAGGAGTTCGGTGTCGATGTGCCGGTGTCGTGGCTGCGCCGGTGCGCCACCCCGGCCGAGCTGCTGGCCAGGATCGAGGCGGAGCAGGGTGGCGCCACGACCGCGCCCGTCGCGGCCGACCCGGCCACCCGGTACGAGCCCTTCCCGCTCACCGACCTCCAGCAGGCCTATCTCGTCGCCAAGGATCCGCAGTCGGGCGGGGACACGATCGGCTGCCACGTCTACCGCGAGTTCGAGCTGGACGACGTCGACGTGGCGGCGCTGGAGGCCGCCTGGCACCGGGTCGTGCGCCACCACGACATGCTCCGGGCCGTGATCACCCCGGACGGCCGCCAGCGTGTCCAGGAGCACGTGGACCCGCCGCCGCTGGCCGTCGCCGATATGGCGGACGCCCCCGCGGTCCGCCGGCGCCTCTCGCATCGCCGGTACGAGCCCGGCGAGTGGCCGATGCACACGGTCGAGGTGTCCCGCGACCCGGCGGGCGGCCGTGCCGTCGTCCACCTCAGCATCGACGTGCTCCTCATCGACGGCCACGGCCTCGGAGTGATCCTGGACGACTGGTGGCACTGCTATCGCAACGCCGGCCACCGGCTCGCCGCCCCGGAGCTGACCGTGCGGGACTGTGTCCTCGACCTCGCCGCACAGCGGCGCACACCCCAGTACCGCACCCATCTCGACCACTGGACAGGGCACTTGGCCGATCTGCCCGACGGCCCGTCGGTCGGTGCCGCGGCCGACGGGCCCGCGGTGCGCTCGGCGCTGACCGCACGGGTCGACCGCGAGCAGTGGCAGGCCGTCGGCAGGCTCGCGGCCCAGTGGGAGGTGTCGCCCACCGCGCTGGTGCTCACCCTCTTCGCCGAGACCTTCGGCCGGCAGCGCGACGCCCGGCCGCTCTCCCTTGTCCTCACCACCAGCCACCGGTCCCGGCTCCCCGCCGAGAGCGACGACCTCGTAGGCCCCTTCACTTCCAGTCTGGTCCTGCCTCTGCCGAACACCCTGGACCGTCCGCTGCGGGACGCGGTCCAGGAGGTCCACCAGCGGCTCTGGGAGGGCCTCGACCACTCCTTGGTGTCGGGCGTGGCAGCGCTGCGCGCCTTGCGGGCCAGGGACCGTACGGCACCCGCGCCGAGCCTGCCCGTGGTCTTCACCAGCATGCTCGGCACCGGCCGGGCGGGCGCGGACGGCTTCGCCGGCTCGGTCGGCTATGCCGTCAGCCAGACGACCGGCGTCGCCCTGGACCACCAGATGTGGGAGCGGGACGGCGAACTGCACGTGCGCTGGGACGCGGTCCCCGAGCGGTTCGCGCCCGGCGAGCTGGACGACCTGTTCGCCGGCTTCGTCAACTCCCTGCTCACCCTGACGGACCGGCCCAGCGTGCACCGCCCGATGAACGGCCTGCAGCAGGCGTACTTCGTGCCCCGGATCGCCACCCTGCCCGGGGAGTGGGACGGCTGCCAGGTCTACCACTCGTTCGAGGTGGACGAAATCGACCCCGAACGGCTGGAGTCGGCGTGGTCCCGGCTGGTCGCGGCGTACGAACCACTGCGCACTGTGGTCACGCACGACGGCAGGCTCGCCGTCAGCCCGCATGTGTCCGCGCGGCGGATGATCCCCGTCCTGGACCTGTCCACCGTCGACGATCCCGAGGCATGTCTCGCGGCGCTGCGCACCCGTATGGCGGGCCGGGCGTTCCCGCTGGGCCGGGGACCGCAGTCGGACCTCAGGGTCACCCTCCACCCGGGCGGCCCGGCCACCGTCCACCTCACCACCGACCTCACCCTGCTGGACGGCCGCAGCATCCACTTCGTCGTACGAGAGCTGTGGCGCCTGTACGCGGACGAGGCGGCCGTGCCACCGCCGTGCGCGTCGTACGACGACTGGGCCGCCGACCGGAAGCGGCTGGGCGACGGCCCGCAGTTCGCGTCGTGGACGGAGCACTGGCGCGAGCGGATCGCCGGCCTGCACCCGGGACCGCAGCTGCCGGCGGCCGGCTCCGAGCGGAGCCGGCTGCGCTTGGAGGGACGGCTCACCGGCTGGCGGAGCGTCAAGGAGCGCGCGGAGCGGGCCGGTGTCGGCCCGGACGAGCTGCTGGCAGCCGCCTGCACCGGGGCGCTGGCCGCCGACTTCCCCGTTCCGTTCAGCCTCCCGGTGGTGCGCTGGACCGAAGACTCCGCCCGCTACCGCCCCGGCGAGTACACGGCGCTGAGCTGGGTGACCCGGCAGGATGCCGCGCTCGGCCCGTGGGAGCAGGCGGCCGAGTTCCGCCGGGTCCTCGACGAGGACCGGGCCGCCGACGCGGTCGGCGGACTGGGCGAGCTGCGCCGCCGGGTGATGCGCGAACGACGTGCCGGGGCGTTCGACCTGCCCGTCGTCTACACCGGTGTGCTCGACCTGTCCGCACAGCAGCTCCCCGACGGTGTCCGCCTCGGCCCCTGGCTGACCTGCACCCCCGACGTCGCCCTGGACTGCATCGCCATCGACGAGGGGGACGAGCTGCGCTTCTACTGGGACGCCGACCCGTCCCGGTTCGCGCCGGGCCGACTGGAGGCGATGTTCGCCCTCTACCGCCAAACCCTGGAGGGCCTTTCCGCCGATCCGGCACGCTGGAACGACACGGAGACCGAGTTCCGCGCCGACCGCCAGGTGCACCGGCTCTTCGAGGAACAGGCCGCGGCCCACCCCGACGCCGTCGCCGTCCGCTGGGCCGGCGGTACGCGCACGTACGGCGAGCTCAACCGGTGGGCCAACCGCATCGCCTGGGCGCTGCGGGAGCGGGGAGTGGGCCCCGGGACGCCGGTGGGGATCAGTGTGCGCCGGGGCCCGGCCATGGTCGCCGCCGTCCACGGCGTGCTCAAGGCCGGGGGCTTCTACGTACCGCTCGAACCGTCGCTGCCCGCGGCACGGGCGGAGACGATTCTGCGGGACGCCGGGACAGGCGTGCTCCTCAGCGATGAGGAACGGACCGGTTGGAGCGTGCCCGACGGTGTGCGGGTGGTCCCGGTCGAGGCCGCGGGCCTGCCGGAGCACGACCCCGAGCCGGTCGGCTCGGTCGACGACCTGGCGTATGTGATCTTCACGTCCGGGAGCACGGGCACGCCGAAGGGCGTCGAGGTCACCCACCGCCCGCTGCTCAACCTCCTCAACTGGTGCGCACGAACTCATGGTTTCGGCCCGCAGGACGTCGGCCTGTGTGTCACCTCGCTCGGCTTCGATCTGTCCGTCTTCGACATCCTGGGCCTGCTCGCGTACGGCGCCTGCGTGTACGTCGCCGACGAGGCCGAGCAGCGGGACCCGCACCTCCTGCTCGACGTCCTGCTCCGCGAACCCGTCACGTTCTGGAACTCGGCGCCGACGACGCTCAACCAGCTCGCCCCGCTCTTCCCCGGCAGCGCGGGCCGGCCCGGCACGGACACCCTGCGGCTGGTCTATCTCAGCGGCGACTACACCCCGCTGCCGCTGCCCGACGAGGTCCGCGGGCTCTTCCCGCACGCCCGGATCGTCAGCCTCGGCGGCGCCACCGAGGCGACCGTGTGGTCCAACTGGTTCGAGATCGGCACCGTCGACCCCGCCTGGCGGAGCATCCCTTACGGCAGCCCGATCGACAACGCCCGCTACTACATCCTCGACGAGCGGCTGCGTCCCTGCCCGGTCGGCGTCGAGGGCGACCTGTACATCGGCGGGGAGTGCCTGAGTCTCGGCTACCACCGGCGCCCGGACCTCACCGGGGAGAGGTTCGTGCCCGATCCGTTCAGCGACCGGGACGGCGCGCGGATGTACCGGACGGGAGACCGCGCGAGCCGCTTCCCGGACGGCGTGATCTCGTTCCACGGGCGGACGGACAGCCAGGTGAAGGTCCGTGGCTTCCGGGTCGAACTCGCCGAGGTCGAGCACCGGTTGCGCGGCCACGCGGGGGTCAAGGACGTCGTCGTCCTGGCCCGCCCGGACCGGACGGGCGACCGCAGGCTGGTCGCGTACGTCGTGCCGGTCGGCGATCCGGCCGAGGCACCGGCGGCGTCCGCTCTGCGCCGGCATGCCGCGCAGGCGCTCCCCGACTACATGGTCCCCAACGTGGTCGCCTTCGTGGACACCTTCCCCGCCACGCCGAACGGCAAGCTGGACCGCGAAGCGCTGCCGTGGCCGGTGGAACCGGACAGCTTCCATACGACGGCGGCGGCGCCGGTCGGAGGACCCGGCGGACCGGCGGCCGAGGAGGGGTTGCCAGACGGACCGTCGGCTCGGGAGCCGCGGCCGGACGGGACCGGGCCGGACGGGTCGCGGCCGGACGGGTCGCGGCCGGACGACGCCGAACCGATCGGGTCGCGGCCGGACGGCGCCGAACCGATCGGGTCGCGGCCGGACGGGACCGGGCCGGACGGGTCGCGGCCGGACGGCGCCCGGGTCGAGGAGCTCGCGGGGGAGATCGCGGGGATCTTCGCCGAGCTGCTGGGGCTGCCCGAGATCGGCGTCACGGACGACATCTGGGACCGGGGAGCCACCTCCTTCACCGTCGTCCAGGTCTCCGGCGTCCTGCAGCAGCGCCATGGCCTGCGGGTCCCGGTCTCTGCACTGCTCAACGACCCCACGGTGGCCGGAATCGCCGCCGCGGTGGCCGAGTTGTCCGCGGACCCCGGCACCGAGGAGCGGGAGGCCGGGGACGCCGGGACGGGGGCCGAGTCCGGCGTCATGGCACGGCCCGAGGGCGAGGGCCGGACACAGACGGCGGCTGACGCTCCGGCCCCGGCCGAACCCGGCTCGTCGGCGGGGTCCGAGGCGAGCACTCCGGCGCGGGCCGACAAGAGCGACCCGGCGCCGGACGAGGCCGACACGACGGCGGGGCCCGGCGCCGGCGCCCACACGCGACCCGTCGAGGTGGACTTCTTCTCGGCCTCGGAGCGGGAGGCGTTCAAGGCGGCGCGGCGGGATCTGCGGCAGCCTGTGCAGGGCGCCCCCGTGTTGCCGCTCGACGGCGAAGACGTGGCCGAGGAGCACTTCAGCTGGCGGGCGAGCCGACGTGAGTTCGGTGCCGGTCCGGTTCCCCACCGCGCCTTCGTCCGGCTGCTCGGCCTGCTCCGCGAGTCACGGATCGGCGATCGAAACCGGCGTCTGTACCCCTCGGCCGGGGACACCTACTCGGTCCAGGTCTACGTCCACGTGCGCCCCGGGGGCGTCGAGGGCGTCCCTGCCGGCCTGTACTACCACCACCCCGTCCAGCACGCGCTGCACCTGGTCGATGCCGAGCCGGGGCTCGACCGGTCGATGCACTTCGTCTACAACCGACCGGTCTTCGACGGTGCCGGGTTCGAGCTGTACCTGTTCGGAGCGGACGTCGCCATAGAGCCGCTGTACGGCACCGACACCGAGCGGTTCCAGCTCCTGGAGGCCGGCTATCTCGGCCAACTGCTGCTCCTCGCCCAGCCGTTCACCGGTGTGGGGCTCTGCCCGGTCGGCACCCTGGCCCTGGACGCCGTACGGGACCGGCTGGGGCTGGGCGAACGTCACCGCTACCTCCACGCCTTCCTCGGCGGTCCGCTCGCCGCTCCCCCGCCCACGGCCACCGCCGGCGGGGAACGCCCGCTGTTCGTAGCGGCAGCCGACACGTCTCCCGGCGTCAGCGACGGTGACGCCGGCGGCCGCGCGGAACTCGTCGTCGTCGGGGCGGCCGGCCGCTTCCCCGGCGCCGACGACCTCGACACGTACTGGACGAACCTGAGCAGGGGCACCCGCTCGCTGACCGGCGTGCCCGAGGGCCGCGCGGCGCAGTTCCCCGAGGACGCGCCCGCGGGCGGCTACCTCACCGACGTCGACTCTTTCGACAGCCTGCTGTTCCGCGTCGCCCCCGCCGAGGCGGCCTCCCTCGACCCGCAGTCGAGGATGCTGCTGCACACGGTCTGGGAGTGCCTGGACGACGCCGGCCACACGCCGGAGTCGCTCAACTCGGCAGGCAGGGTCGGGGTGTTCCTCGGGGCTATGTGGCAGGACTACCAGCACGTCGGCGCTGATCTTGCCGTTTCGGGGGCGTCCGCGACGATCTCCGCCACCGCGTCCGAGGCGGCCAACCGGATCTCGCACTTCTTCGGCTTCGACGGTCCCAGCCTCGCCGTCGACACCTCCTGCTCCTCCTCGCTGTCCGCCCTGCACCTGGCGGTCGAGAGCCTGCACCGCGGCGAGTGCGACTCCGCGGTCGTCGCGGCGGCCAACCTGATCACCCACCCCTACCACCTGCGGCTCCTCGCCGACACGGGGCTGCTGGCGGAACGGCTGCCGGACGGCGCCTTCGCCGACGGGACGGGCGGCTGGTCGCCGGGCGAGGGAGTCGCCGCGGTCCTGCTGCGCACCGGGCCGAACGCCGAGCGCGACGGAGACACGCCCATCGCGGTGGTCGAGGCCACGCGGGTCGGTCATCCGGGCGGCGCGGGCAGGTTCGCCACACCGCAGGCGGGGCCGCTCGCCCGGTCCATCAAGGGTGTCCTGGCCGTCGCCGGGGTCGGGCCCGGGGACGTGGACTACGTCGAGTGCGCCGCGGCCGGTGCCCTGCTCGCCGACGCCGCCGAACTCGAGGCCCTGGGTGAGGTGTTCGCCGGTGGCGGCTTCGGCGGCCGGGTCGCCGTGGGCACGGTCAAGCCGAACATCGGGCACCTCGAGGCGGCGGCGGGTCTGTCCCAACTCGTCAAGGTGCTGCTCCAGTTCCGTCATGGACAGCTGGCCCCGACGGTGTTCAGCGACCGGTCAGGCGTGTCGTGGCCCGCGGGCCTGCGCCGGGCCGACCACCTCGCGTTCTGGCCCGGCACGGGACGCAGGCGTGCCCTGGTCAACGCGGTCGGGGCGACCGGATCGTACGGCCATGTCCTGCTGCGCGCGTGGCAGCCCGCCGAGTCGTCGGAGCCGAACGGGTCCGCCGCGGACGCCCGGCGCACCAGTGGGCCGCACCCCGATCAGCCGGGACACAGGCTCGCCTTCCCCCTGTCGGCGCAGACCGACGAGCAGCTCGTCGCCCTGGCCGGTCTGCTCCAGCGCCGGCTGGAGTCCGGCCGGGCACCCGCCCTCGAAGACCTCGCCCTCACCCTCCAGTCCGGCCGCCGCCACCTGGAACGCCGCGTGGTGGTCGAGGCGTCGACCCCTCAGGAGCTGTTGACCCGGCTTCGGGAGGTCGGCCGGGGCGCCACTCGCCCGGTCCCGTCTGACGCGGACCTCGCGGCATGGCAGTCCGGCGCGGACATCGACTGGTCGCGCCACCGCCCGGCCGGGGCGCGCCGCGTGCCGCTGCCGAACCTCCCCTTCCGTCTCGAACGACACGCGCTGGAACACACCAGCAATGCCCTCACGGCCGACCCCATCGGGACCGGACCCGCCCTCCCGGCCCCACGCACCGGCACGCCCCCGGTTCCCCGCACCCTCGGCGACCGCGACGCCGTCGAGTACCTCAAGTCGGTGTACTCCGAGGTGTCCGGCGTGCCCGCCGACCGGCTGGATCCGCACGCGCCGATGGAGCGGTACGGCCTGTCGTCCGCCCAGGTCGTGCGGCTGACCGCGCGTCTCAGGGCCGATCTGGGCGAGGACGTCCCCAGCACCCTCTTCTTCGCCCACCGCGATCTCGCCGGGGTGGCCGGCGAACTGGCAGGGCTCAGGGCCCCGATGCCCCGTCCTGACGCCGACTCCCCGGAGGCGGCCGGGGACCGGGACGGACGGATCGCGGTGATCGGGCTGGCAGGGCGTTATCCCGGGGCCGCCGACGTGGAGGAGTTCTGGCAGCACCTGCTCGCCGGACGCGATCTGATCGCGCCGTTGCCGGAGGGGCGCCGCCGGGACGCAGGGACCGGCGCGGAGACGATGACCGGCGGATTCCTGGACGACGTGGCCGGGTTCGATCCGCTCTTCTTCGGGATCACGCCGCGCGACGCCGCCGCGATGGACCCGCAGGAGCGGCTGTTCCTGCAGACCGCCTGGCATGCGCTTGAGGACGCGGGCTACACCCGGGCGAAGCTGCGCGAGCGGCACGGCGGCAGGGTCGGCGTGTTCGTCGGCTCGATGTACAACGAGTACCCGTACTTCGGTCTGCACGGCCCTCGGCCGGTGGGGTCCGCCATCGCGGGCATCGCCAACCGGGTCTCCTACTTCCTCGACCTCAACGGGCCGAGCCTGACCGTGGACACCATGTGCTCGTCCTCGCTGACCGCGCTCCATCTGGCCGTTGCCGCCCTGCGCCGCGGCGAGTGCGAGGCGGTGCTGGTGGGCGGGGTGAACCTGTCGCTGCACCCGAACAAGTTCGCCACGCTGCGCGAGCTCGGCATGGCCTCGTCCGACCACCGGTGCCGCAGCTTCGGGGCGGGCGGGGACGGCTTCGTCCCCGGCGAGGGCGTCGGCGCCGTACTGCTCAGGCCGCTGGCACAGGCCGTCGCGGACGGGGACCGGATCCATGCGACCGTGCTCGGCACGGCCGTCAACCACGACGGAAAGACCAACGGTTACACGGTGCCGAACCCCGTGGCCCAGGGGCAGCTCGTCACGCAGGCCCTCAAGGACGCGGGGGTCGGCCCGCAGGACATCGGCTACGTGGAGGCGCACGGGACCGGTACCGCGTTGGGCGACCCCATCGAGATCGACGGGCTCGGCCGGGCGTTCGCCTCCGCCGCTGCGTCGCGTGGGCCGTGGCCGATCGGTTCGGTGAAGTCCGGCATCGGTCATCTGGAGGCCGCCGCCGGGATCGCCGGACTGACCAAGGTGGTGCTGCAGTTCCGGCATGACACGCTCGCGCCGTCCCTGCACGCCGAGGACCTCAACCCCCATGTGGACTGGGCGCGCGGGCCGTTCCGCGTCCAGCGTGAGGCCGCGCCGTGGCCCGCGGACGCGCCGCGCCGGGCCGGCATCAGCTCCTTCGGCGCCGGTGGCACCAACGCGCACGTCGTCGTGGAGGCCCCGCCGGCTGGGCCCGCGCGCGAGACCGGCGGCGGGCCACAGCTGATCGTGCTCTCGGCCAGGACCGAGGAAGGGCTGAGCCGGCTCGCCGCCCGCTGGCGGCAGATGCTGCGGGGACCCCATGCGTCCCTGGCCGACCTGGCGTACACGGCGCAACTCGGCCGCGAGCCGATGCGCGAACGGCTGGCCGTCGTCGCACGGGACGAGACCCACCTCGCCGCCCTGCTGGACCGGTACCTGGCCGGTGATGCGTCCGCCGTGGTCCGCGGCCGGGCGGGTACGACGCCGGGTCCGCAGGCCGGACCGGGGACCACGCTCGACGAGCTCGCCCGCCACTGGGCGGACGGAGGGGCCGTGGACTGGGGGCAGTTGCACCCCTCTGCGCGCCGCCTGGCCGACCTGCCCGGGTACCCGTTCGCGTCCATGAGGTGCTGGGCGGACGCGGAGGTTCCGGCCCTGGCGGAGGTGCCGTCGGGCTCGGCCGAGGAGGAGGGCGGGGCGCGCGTCCCCCTGCTCGCGCGGGACTGGCGGGCTGAGCCGTTCCCCGAGCCCGGGCCGGAGCCGTCCGGCCGGATTCTCTGTCTGCTCGGCGACGAACGGCAGGGCCTCGCCGAGGCGTTCGCTCCCGCCGAGCTGCTGACACTGCGTCAGGGAACCGACTTCACGGACGTGGAAAGCGCCGTCGCCACGGTGCGCGAACTGCTCGGCCGCGGGCCCGTCACCGGCGTACTGGATCTGTGTGCCATTGCCGAGGGGACGGAGCACGAGCACGACGACGGACCGTGGACAGCCCGCTTGGCGATCCTGCAGCAGCTCCTCGCCGCCCGGCCGGCCGGCGGCCTGCGGATCCTTCAGGTGACCAGAGGGCTCCAGGCGCTGTCCGGTGCCGGCCCGAATCCCGCGGGCGCCCGGCTGTCCGGCTTCGTGCGGTCGCTGGGCGCCGAATATCCGTGGGCACGGTCCACCGTCCTGGACACGGACCGTCCGCAGGCGCTCGCCGAACTGACGGCCGCCTGGCGGGACTCGTCCCCGTACGGCGAGCTCGTCCTCAGGCAGGGCAGGCGCCTCCGGCCCGTGCTGGTGCCGGTGCCGTCAGAGGAGTCGTCGTGGGAGCCCCGGCCGGACCGGGTGTACCTGGTCACCGGCGGCACCCGCGGTCTCGGCGCCCTCACCGCCCGGCACCTCGCCCGCCGGGGCGCCCGCCGCCTGGCCGTGCTCGGCCTGCGCCCCCTGCCGCCCCGGCACGAGTGGGCGCGCGGCGAGCTCTCGGGGCCCGAGGCCGAGGCGGTGGAGAACATTCGCGAGCTGGAGCGGCTCGGCGCCCAGGTCATGACCCACACCGGCGCACTGACCGGGCGCGCCGAGCTGGCGGGGTTCCTCTCCGAGGTCCGCACCGCGCTCGGTCCGATCGGCGGTGTCGTGCACTGCGCCGGCCGGGGCACGGCCGGACCGGCGCCGCTCGTCCACAAGGACATCGCCGGCATCCGGCGGGTCCTGGAGCCCAAGGGAGACGGCCTGGACACGCTGCTGGAGCTGACCGGGCCGGACCCGCTCGACTTCGTCGTGCTGTTCTCCTCCGTCAGCGCGGCCGTGCCCGCCCTGGCCGCCGGTGTCGCGGACTATGCGGCCGCCAACGCCCGTCTGGACGTAGTGGCCCGGCACTGCAGCGGCGTCCGGGCCGTCAACTGGCCCGTGTGGCAGCAGACCGGAGGTGCCACCGACCGTCCCGACGCGGCGGCCGGAGCGGGCCTGGCGCCGCTGACCGACGCCGACGCGCTGGACGTACTGGACCGGGTGCTCGGCCTTCCGGCGGCGACCGTGCTGCTGCCGTGCCCCGCCCAGGAGGGCTCCTTCGACGCGGAGTCCGTACTGCACGCGAACCGTCCACCGGGCGAGCCCGCCGAGGCCGAGCCCACCACCGGTCCGGCCTCCGACGCCGGCAGCGCCGGCGAACCCGAGCCCTGGCTGGTGCGGCTGTTCGCCGAGACGCTGCGGATACCGGAGGCCGAGCTGGACCACGACGTCGTCTTCGGTGACCTCGGCGTGGAGTCCGTGATGCTCGCCGAGCTGACCACGCGGATCGAGGCGCAAACCGGCCGTCCGCTCGAACCGGCCGTGCTCCTCGACCACCCGACACTGCGGCGGCTCGCGGCCCATCTGGCGGCGGAGGGGCCGACCGGCCGGGATCCGAAACCGGCCGCAGTGCCCGCCGAAGTTCCCGTGCGGGACACGTCCGAGCCTCAGCCGGTCCCACAGGCCGGCGCGGGCGCCGCTCAGCAGCCCGACGGCCGGATCGCCGTGATCGGCATGGCCTGCCGGTTCCCCGGCGCACCCGACGTCGAGTCGTTCCGGCGGCTGCTGCGCGACGGGGGCTGCGCGGTCACCGAGGTGCCGGCCGGCCGCTGGGACACGGACCGGCTCTACCGGCCCGAGCGTTCCGCCGGGTACAGCATCAGCAAGTGGGGCGGATTCGTCGACGGGATCGAGGACTTCGACCCCGCGTTCTTCGGGATGAGCGAGGCGGAGGCGCGGGATCTCGACCCGGCGATCCGGCTGACCATGGAGGCCGCGGCGGCCTGTCTGCGCGATGCCGGGTACGGCGACGAAGAGCTGCGCGGCGGCGACGTGGGCGTGTTCATGGGCGCCCGTATGTCGGACTACCGGCGCCGGATCGGTCTGGAGGGTTCCGCGACCGGGCTGGGTGGCGACCAGAACTTCATCGCCGCACGGGTCGCCCACCAGTACGACTTCCGGGGCCCTGCCCTCGTCGTCGACAGCGCCTGTTCCTCGGCGCTGGTGAGTGTGCAGACCGCGGCCCGCAGCCTGCTGGCCGGGGAGTCCGTGCTGGCGCTCGCCGGTGGTGTCGAGGTGCTGCTCGACGAGGAGCCGTATCTGGAGTTCAGTGTGGCGCGGGCGCTGTCGCCGCGCGGCCGGTGCGCCACGTTCGACAAGGACGCCGACGGGTTCGTCCCTGGTGAAGGCTGCGGCGTACTGCTACTGAAGACCCTGGAGCGGGCGGTGCGGGACGGCGACCGCGTGCATGCGGTGATCGACGCCGTCGCGGTCGGCAACGACGGGCGGACCATGGGGCTGACCACGCCCAATCCGGTGGCTCAGGCTCAGGTCGTGCGGCGGGCGCTGGCGCTGGCCGGTGTCCGGCCGCAGGAGGTGGGTCTGGTCGAGGCGCACGGTACCGGCACGCTGATCGGCGACCCGATCGAACTGCGGGCGCTCACCGAGGTGTTCCGCGAGCAGACCGACCGCACCGGGTTCTGCGCGATCGGCAGCGTGAAGTCCAACATCGGCCATCTGCTCAGCGCCGCCGGGATCGCCGGACTCGTCAAGGCGCTCCTCGCGGTCGAGCACGGCGAGATTGCTCCGACGCTGTTCTGTGAGACGCCCAATCCCCGGTTCGACTTCGCGTCCTCGCCGTTCACGCCCGCCACCCGGCTGCGCGAGTGGACCGGACGGCGCGTCGCCGGGGTCAGCGCCTTCGGGCTGGGCGGCACCAACGCCCACGCGATCGTCTCCGAGGCGCCGGCCGGCAGGCCGCGGCGCACTCCGCTGCCGCCGCCCGTCTTCCGGCGCCGGCGGCTGTGGCGAGAACGCGTCGCGGCGCCGGGCGCGGAGGCGGTGGCCCTGCCGCTGGTCTCCTCGCTGCTCGACCTCGATTTCCGCACGGACCTCAGCGCGCACGGAAAGGCCGGGGTATGACGCCGTTCGCCCTCACGCTCACGGCCGGGCGGCCCCCGGTCGCCCGGGTGGCCCCGGCCCCCGGGGAACTGGCCGCCCACCGCAAGGCCGTCGACGAGGCTGTCGCCGAACACGGAGCGCTGCTGCTGCGCGGGCTCGATCTGCCGGACGCGGCGTCGGCCGAGGCCGCCGCGCGGGCGGTCACCGATGAGCTCATGGACGAGTACGAGCCGTTCGCCCCCAGGGCCGCCTACCGGCCGCGGCTCTACTCGTCCACCGAGTGGCCGCCGGACCAGCCCATGTGCATGCACCACGAGCTCAGTTACGCCCGTCAGGTGCCCTCCCGGATCGTCTTCGCCTGTCTGACCGCTCCCGCCGAGGGCGGTGCCGTCGCGCTCGCGGACGGCACCGCCGTGCTGCGCGGGCTGCCCGCGGACCTGGTGGAGCGGTTCGAGCGGCACGGCTGGGAGCTGCGGCGCACCCACAACGGGCCGGTGGGGGTCGGCTGGCAGAGCGCCTTCGGCACCACCGACCCCGCCGAGGTGGAGCGGTACTGCGCCCGGAACGGCATCAGCTGGGTCTGGGCCGTGGACGGCACCCTGCGCACCAGCCGGGTGCGGCCGGCCGTGCTGCGTCATCCCGGCACCGGTGAGCGGGTCTGGTTCAACCAGATCGCCTTCCTCAACGAGTGGACGATGGATCCGGCCGTGCGCGAGTACCTGGTCTTCGAATTCGGCCCCGAGGGGCTGCCGTTCACCACGCGCTGCGGCGACGGCAGCCCGCTGGACCGTGCCACGGTCGATCTGATCAACGACGTCTACGACGCCCACACGGTCCGCGAGCCGTGGCAGGCCGGGGATCTGCTGGTGGTGGACAACCTGCGGATGGCGCACAGCCGGGACCCGTACCGGGGCGAGCGGCGGATCGCCGTCGCCCTGGCGGATCCGGCGCCGGTCAGTCGAAGCTGAGCGAGCGGAACAGGGAGACGTCCGGGCTGATCAGGGAGCAGGCCCGGACGGTGACGGCGATCTTCTCCACGTAGTCGGGGTCGGCGGTGTCCAGCAGCACGCCGAGCATGGTGCCGCTGTGCGCCGCCACCACACCGAGCGCCCCGACGTCGGCACAGATGCGCTGGACGGCGGGGAGGGTGCGCTTGGGCCACAGCGCCTGATTCATCTCGGCGCTGCGGGTGGCGACCGCGCCCACCTCGGCGAGGTCGCGCCGGGCGATCGCGCGGGTCATCCGCTCCAGCAGCCGGGCGTACTCGCGGCGGTCGGCGGGCGTGAAGGGCTTGGCGAGCCGGTTGAAGGCGACGGTGTCGACCGTGCCGCCCTCGTCCATGCCGACGACGGTCATGGTCGGCAGTGAGCCGAGCCGGGCGCGCAGCCGCACCCGGCGGTGGTCGAAGGCGACCACGCCGGGGTAGAGCACGCCGTCGGACGGCTCGATGCGGCGCAGCAGATCCTCCAGCCGCTGTGGGGGCAGTTCGAGGCCGACGGCGTTGGCGACCGCCCGCGCGGTGGCGACCAGGTCGGCCGAGGAGCTGGCCATGCCCTTGCCCTCGGGCAGGCTGCTGTCGATCATGAGGCTCCCGCCGGCCGGGCCCCGCGCCGCGGCCAGGACCATCTCGGCCATCCGGCGGGCCTTGTCCTTGTGGTGGGGCCGTACGTCCACGTCGTCCCGCCCGGGATCGACCTGGAACTTGGCCATCGTCCAGCGGGCCACCGGCAGGGTTACCAGGAAGTCGGCGCCCGGCTCGGGGAGCCGTCCCTGCAGCAGTTCCCCGAAGGTGCCGAAGCAGGTGCTGACCCCGGTGGCGCCCCGGTACCGGACCGGAGGGCCACCGGGGACGGAATGCGTGTCCACCGGCATCAGGTCTGCGCGCGGCGGGCGGTGACCAGCGCCGCCACGTCGGCCGCGCGGGTCCGGGTGAAGTAGTGGCCGCCCTCGTCGAGGGTGTGCAGCGCGACCGAGGCCGCGGCCTGCTCCCACAGCTTGTAGCGCTGCTGCGGGTCGCGTGTGGTGGGGTCGTCGGCGGCCACGACGACCTCGACCTGGGTGGTGAGCCGGGGCGGGCGCGGGCCCTCCTGGAGCGCGCGCAGGTAGGCGTTGGTCGAGCACACGTCGTGCCGGTAGGCGCGGCTGACCAGTTCGGAGCGCTCGGACTTGAGCATGTCCAGCTCGACGTAGGCCCGGTCGCCCTGCAGCCGGGCGGTGATCTGGCGATTGCTCAGGGCCGTCACCTCGGTGCTCTCCCGGAGCAGTTCGGCCGGGTCCTCCAGCAGCAGCGCGCCGATGAACAGCCGCTCCGCCGGGCGGCCCTCGGCTTCGAGGAGCCGGGCGAGCTCCACCGCGTAGGCGCCGCCGGCGCAGTGGCCCCACAGGATCAGCGGGCCGTCGGGCAGTTCGCGCAGGACGCGCCGGGCGATCTCGGAGACGTCGGCGAGGGGTTCGCCGGGGCGGCTGATGTCGTGGCCGGGCAGTTCGACGGCGTGGACCGCGATCGGCTCGGACGCGAGCTCCTGGGCGAGAAGCTGGAAGTTGACGGCGTTTCCGCCCGCGTAGGGGAAGCAGACCAGCGTCGCCTCGGCCGTGTCGCCGGCGGCGGACACCTGCTGGAGCAGGGGGTCGTCCTGCGAGGGCGATACGACGCCTGCGCGGTCTACCGGGCCGGTCGCGACGCCGTCGATCGCGGCGGCCAGGTCGCGCAGCACCGGGTTGGCGAGGAGGTCGCGCAGCGAGATCTGCCGCTGGAGCCTGACCACCAGCCGGACCGCGGCCAGCGAGGTACCGCCGAGCCGGAAGAAGTCGTCGTCCCGGCCTATCTTGCCGACCAGTACGTTGAGCACCTCGGCCCAGGCCGTGGCGAGCCTGCGTTCGGTGTCGGTGGCGGGCGGGGAGTAGGCGGCGACGTCCTGGCCCAGCTCCGCGGCGAGTCCGGCCAGGAACTTTTTGTCCGTCTTGCCGTTCTCGGTGAGCGGCAGGGCGTCGAGCCGGTGGAAGTAGGACGGCACCATGTACTCGGGGAGCGTGGCGGCGAGGAAGTCGCGCAGGTCGGCCGGCTCCAGGTCCGTGGCGCCGGTGTGGAAGGCGACGAGGTTCTTGTCGCCGTCCCCGGCGCCGGCGATCACCACAGCGGCTTTGGTCACTCCGGGCATCTGCAGCAGCCGGTTCTCGATCTCGCCGATCTCGATGCGGTAGCCGCGGACCTTGACCTGCTCGTCGCGCCGCCCCAGGAACTCGATGGTGCCCTCGGGCAGCCAGCGGCCGTAGTCGCCGGTGCGGTAGAGCCGGGTGCCGGCCCGGTAGGGGTCGCCGGTGAACGCCTGCGCGGTGCGCTCCGGGTCGTTGATGTAGCCGCGGCCGACGCACACGCCGGAGAAGGCGATCTCGCCGGGGGCGCCGAGGGGCACCGCCCGCAGCCGCGCGTCGAGGATGTATGTGGTGACGTTGCGCAGGGAGTGGCCGACGTTGACCACGGCCAGGTCGCGCTCGGGCACCCGGTCGAGCACGGCGTGCATGGTGTCGTCCGACACCTCGGTCGCGCCGTAGGCGTTGACGAGCCGGATGTCCGGGTAGAGCGCGAACCACCGTTTGACCAGGCTGACTTTGAGCGCCTCCCCGGTCACCGACACCGACCGGAGATCGCCCAGCGGGCGGTTACTGCTCTCCAGGTTGGCGAGCATCACGTCGAGGTAGGCGGGCACGATCTGGATGACCTGGATGCCTCCGGCCGCGACGAGGCCGACGAAACGGTCCACGTCGAGCTGGGTGTCGGTGTCGACGATCAGGGTGGAGCCGCCGACGAGCAGTGGGGCCAGCACCTGCCACAGGGAGATGTCGAAGCACTGCGAGGCGGTCTGGGTCACCACGTCGCCCGCGCGCAGCTCCATGTCGTCGACCTTGGCGTACAGGTGGTTGAGCATTCCCTCGTGCTCGCACATCGCGCCCTTGGGCGATCCCGTGGAGCCCGAGGTGAAGTAGATGTAGGCGAGTTGCTCCGGCCGGACGGTCCGGCCGGGGGTGTCGGTGCGGGGCGTGCGGTAGGCGTCGTCCGCGAGCACCGTCTGGCACTGGCGTCCGGTGCGGGCGACCGCGGCGTGCAGGACGTCCTCGCTGCCTGGCTCGGTGACGGCGTGCCGGCAGTCGCTGGTCTCCAGCTGGCTCGCCACCCGGCCGGCCGGGAAGTCGGGGCGGACCGGAAGATAGACGCCGCCGGCCTTGAGCACGCCGAGGGTGGCGGCGAGCCAGTCGAGGTTGCGGTCCATCACCACGGCGACCACGTCCTCGTCGCCGAGCCCGCGGGCGAGCAGGCTGTGGGCGATCCGGTTGGCGCGTTCGTCGAGTTCCCGGTAGGTCCAGCGCTGGTCGCGGTGGGCGGCGGCGGTCTCGTCGGGACGGGCGCGCACCTGTTCCTCGAAGAGCTCGACGAACAGCGGGCCGGGCAGCGGGCGGCGGGGACCGGAGAGCCCGGTGAGCTGGAAGTCCAGTTCCCGCTGGGACAGCAGGCTCTGCTCGTGGTGGGCCGCGTCGACGTCGCCGGTCAACAGCCGGAGTGCGGTGACGTGGTATCCGGCCACCCGCTCCGCGTGGTCGGCGGTCATCACGTCCCGCCGGTACGTCAGGGCCAGCACCAGGTCGGCGTCGTAGTGGACCGCGTAGGCGGCAGCGGGCCAGGCGGCCGGGGTGGTGCGCTGATCGGCCACGGTCTCCGGTTCGCCGGGCACCGGTTCGGTGAGGGCGCGGGCGGCCTCGGTGACCAGCTCGCGCCAGGTGCCGTCGTCCAGGGTCGCGCGGTGAGCGGTCAGCCCGGCGTCGGTGAGCCGGCCGGTCACCAGGCTCCGCTCCGAGGTGAGGGCACTGAGCACCTTGAGGTGGGCGGCGAAGAGGACGACGTCGAGGTCGACGCCCAGTTCGTCGGCACGGCGGCACAGTGCCGAGGCCAGTTCGGTCCCCAGGGCGGCCCGCTGCTGGGCGAAGCCGGGCTCGGGTGCCGCTCCGGCGATCGTCCACCGCGGCACCACGGTTCCGGCGGGCGGCTGCGTGTCGGTCATCTGGTCTCCTGACTCCTCGGCAGGTCGCTATGCGCAGGTGATGTCCAGGCGAGCCGCGGCCCGCTCCGCCCGGTCGGCGGCGGTGGCGGCGTCGGGCCCGGTCGCGACGGCGTAGCCGAACCGGTCCCGGAAGGAACGGGTGAGCTCCACCCTGACCCCGGGCGCCACGGTGAGCTCGGCGAGTTCGACCCCGGGCATGTCGCGTGCGGTCTCCAGCCCGTGGACGGCGGTGACGGTGCCGGCGCGGCCGGCGAGCGCGAACCGGATCGAGGCATGGGCCTGCCAGCCGGGCTCCACCGCGACCCGGTGGCCCACGGCCCTGGCCACGGTGGCGGCCACCAGGTCCACCCCGGCGGCCCGTTGGACCAGGGCGGGGATCATGCCGCCGGCCAGCCGGGGGTTGAC
The DNA here is from genome assembly GCF_042672405.1 of Streptomyces sp. NPDC127197. NCBI lineage: Bacteria > Bacillati > Actinomycetota > Actinomycetes > Kitasatosporales > Streptomycetaceae > Streptomyces > Streptomyces sp. NPDC127197. The sequence goes on from NZ_JBHXVG010000014.1 coordinate 152,364, forward strand.
CTCGATCACGACCGGGCCGGCGGTGCCGCACCGCAGCTCTGTGTGGGCGGGACCCCAGCCGAGACCGAGGGCCTTCAGTGCCCGCAACGCGGTCCGGGCCAGCTCCGGGGGCGCCGCCGGCGCGGGGAAGTCGTGGCCGCGCTCCACGAAGTACGGGGTCGGGCCCAGGTGTTTGGCCACGACGCCGACCACCGTGTCGTCGAACGTCTCCACCGAGTACTCGGGGCCTTCGACGTAGCGTTCGACGAGGACCAGTCGGGGTCTCGCCCGGCCGCGCTCGTCGCGCGGCGCCTCGAGCAGGGCGGCCGCGGCCTCGGCCGCCTCGGCGGGGCCGGTGCACAGCCGGACGCCGACGGAGCCGGAACCGGTGGTCGGCTTCACCACCACCGGGCAGCCCAGCAGTTCGGCGGCCTCGCGGGCCGCCGAGGCCTTGGTCACCGCTCGGTGGCCGGGCACCGCCACCCCGGCGGCGGCGAGTGCCGCGCGCTGCCGGTCCTTGTGGCGGCAGCGGGTCAGCGCCTGTGCGTCGGGGGCGGGCAGACCGAGCCGCTGCGCGGCCTCGGCCGCCGTGGCGATGAAGTACTCGGAGCTGGAGGTGATGCCGGCGAGCCCCTCCCCCGCCTTCAGCTCCCGGCAGGCGGCGAGCACCGCCTCGGGGTCGCCGGTGTCGAGGACGAGATGGTCCACCTCGTCCTCGGTGAGATACGGGTAGCGTCCAGGCCCGGTCGTCAGGACGACGGGGCGCAGCCCCAGTTCACGGGCGGCCCGGCAGAACTGCCGCCCCGAGCCTGTGGTGTTGCTCTCGACGAGCGCCAGCCAGGTCATGCCGGGGTCCCCTCCTTCACCAGGGCGGCGACGGCCCCGGCCAGCTCGTGGGCGGCGCCGCCCCACCGTTCGCGTACGGCGCCCAGCCATCCGGCATGGTCCTCCAGATCGGCGCGTACGGAGCCGAAGACCCGGTCGAACTCTCCGGGCCCCGCACCGAATCGCTGCTCGGCCACCAGCGCGGGCATCGACAGCTCCGTGTCCCGCAGTTCGGCCGGTAGGTCCTCGGCGGTGAGCCGGGTCCCCCCGCGTTCCACGGCCCGCCGCACCGCGCCGCCCACCAGCTCGTGCGCGGTGCGGAACGGCACGCCCTGCCGGACCAGTCGGTTGGCCAGCGCGGTGGCCCCGACGAAGCCGTCCTCCGCGCGGGCGAGCATCCGCTCCGGCACCGGCCGGGCGCCGCCCACGAGCGCGCGGGCGAGGACCGTCCCGTCGAGGACCGCCCTGAGGCCGGGCCGGACCGCGCCCACGGCCTCGGTGCCGACCTCGATCGAGTTGGTGAAGGGCGTGGAGCGGGTGGTGGCCGCGGCGGCCGTCCAGGCGCCGATCACCGCTCCCGCCTTGGCCTTGACGTGCTCCAGCAGGAACGCGTTGCGCTTCTGCGGCATCGCGGAGCTGCCTCCGACGAGCCGGTCGGGGAAGGTGACGAAGCCGAACTCGGCGCTGCTCCACAGCTGCAGGTCGGTGCCGAGCCGGCTGAGGGTGAGCGCCGCGCCCGCCGCCGCGGCGAGGGCGTGCAGCGCGCCGTCCCGGCTGGCCACCGCGTCCAGGGCGTGCCGGGGCGGGCCCGCGAAGCCGAGCAGCCGGGCGGTCCTCGCGGGGTCGATCGGCAGGTCGGTTCCGGCCACGGCGCTCGCGCCCATCGGGCAGCGGTCCAGGTCGTCGACGCAGCGGCGCAGCGCCGAGATGTCCCGTCCGAGGGCGAGGGCGACTCCGGCCAGGTAGTAGCCGTAGGTGACGGGCAGCGCGGCCTGGTAGTGGGTGTGGATCGGCATGACCGTGTCGCGGTGGGCCCGGGCGCGGGCCAGCAGTACGGCCTGGCAGCGGGTCAGTTCCGAGATCAGGTCGTGGAGTTCGGTGCGCAGCCTGAGGGCGGTGGCGGTGGCCTTGAGGTCGTTGCGCGACCGGCCGGTGTGCAGCCGGCCCCCGGTCTCGGCGCCCAACTCGCCGCTCAGCGCCTGTTCGTACGCCAGATACAGGCCGCGCGGGGTGGGTACGCCGTGCAGGGAGCGGAAGTCCTCGGCCCGCATCCGCTCGATCGCCCGGACAAGGGCGGCGGCGTCCTCGGCGCCGATCAGTCCGCGGCCGGCCAGCATCACCAGATGGGCCAGGTCGATCTCGGTGGTCAGGCGCAGTTCGTCGGCGAGTTCGGCCGCGGAGGACGAGCCGTAGACGATGGACTGGATGCGCGCGCCGACGGTGGCGGTGAGGCGGCTCATCGGACCGGCTCCAGCGGGTGGGGGCCGGCGACGTCCGCGAAGGGGCGGCGGTTCCAGGCGTAACGGGTCCACGCGGCGCCGGGGCCGGTGGGGTCGGTGGTCTCGACGGGTCCGTGGGGCATCGGCGCGCGCAGGCCGCGGGCGTCGAGCCAGGCGTCGTCGTAGACGGTGTCCTGGTAGCGGTAGCCCTCGTCGGGCAGCATCACCACGACCTGGGCCTCGGAGTTCCGGGCCGCCCACCAGCGGGCCACCAGGTAGGCGGCGCCGCTCGTCGGCCCCTGGAACAGCGCGTGCGTGGCGTGCAGCAACCGGGTGGCGGCGAAGGCCTCGGGGGCCGTGCACCAGTGCACCTCGTCGAAGTCGCGGTGGTCGAGATTGCCCGGCATCAGGCTGTTGCCGAGGCCGCGGAGCGTGCGCTCGCCGTCCGGCTGCCCGAACAGCACGCTGTTCGGGGTGTCGACACCGATCGCCCGCACCTGCGGTCCGCCGGTCGAGCGCAGCGCCCGGACCGTCCCGCACATCGAGCCGCCCGAACCCACCGGGCCGACCAGACAGTCGATGGTCCCGAGGGTCCGCTCCAGGTGCTCGGCGACGACGCCGTACGAGCCCGGGTTGTCGGGGTTGTCGTACTGCTCGGGGCAGAAGGTGTCCGGCTGTTCCGCGCGGATCTCGGCCAGCCGCTTGAGCCTGGCCTCCTGGAAGCCGCCGACCGCCGCGGGCTCGGCGCAGATCTCCACGCGGGCTCCGAGGTCGGCCAGCCTGCGCAGCAGGCTCGCGTCGATCACCGGATCGCTCACCAGGGTGAGCGGGCGTCGCATCAGGGCGGCCTGCATGGCCAGGGCCAGCCCGAACGTGCCCGAGGTGGTCTCCACGATCGTGGTGCGCGGACCGAGCGCCCCGGTCCGCTCCGCCTTGAGCAGGATGTGCCGCGCGGGCACCAGTTTCATCAGAGTGAACGCCGCGCCGTAGAGGTTGGGTCCGAGCCGGATGATCCGGGGCAGCAGCAGTGCCTCCGTTGTTTCGCGGTACGCATTCGAAGCCATTCGCTCCCCCGGGAAGCCGCCATTCTCGGATCCACGGTCCACCGGTGACCGCCGGCGGGTCTGCTCAACAGTGAACAGACGCCGTTGCGGTGGCTGCGTACGTTTGTGCCATGGAGCCCACGGATGAGCAGAGGATTCTGGGAATCGTCCGCGATGTACTCGGCAAGCCTGACCTCGGCTTCGACGACGATCTGTTCGATCACGGGGGAACGTCCCTGTCCTTCGTACGGGTGCTCGCCGAAATCGGCCGGGAACTGCACGTCAAAGTGCGCGCGGGGGATCTGGGGGGAGTTGCGACGCCGCGGAATCTCGCTGCGTGCGCCGCCAAGGAACAGGCCGCTCTGGCCGCCGACAGCTAAGGGGATCCGAGATGACGCAGAAGGCCGCGCCGGGCGAATTCGCGCTCACACCGGACGAACTCGCCAAGTTCCACGCAGACGGCTTCTTCGGCCCGTTCAAGGTCTATGAAGTCGAGGAAATGCGCCGTATCTGGCGCACCGAACGGCTGGCGTTGATGGACCGCAGTAACGCCGTCTATCAGGAAGAGGCGGCGCAGTCCGGAAACACCAACATCTCCAACTACGACCGGCACCTGGACAATGATTTCCTCGCCGATCATGTCTGCAATCCGCGGATCACGGACAAGGTAGCCGGGGTGCTCGGCCCGGACGTGCTGTGCTGGCGCACCGAGTTCTTCCCCAAGTACCCGGGCGACGAGGGCACTGACTGGCACCAGGCCGACACCTTCGCCAACGCCTCCGGCTCCCCGCAGATCGTCTGGTCCGGCGACGAACTCGTCCACTTCGGCGGCACGCTGACCGTCTGGACCGCGTTCACCGCGGCCAACGAGGACACCGGCTGCCTGCAGTTCATACCGGGCACGCACCAGAAGATGATGTACGACGAGACGAAGAAGATGCACTACGACCCGGACCGCATCAACGCGGAGGTCAAGGGCGGCATCCGGCGCGGCTTCTTCGGCTACGACTACCGCGAGCTGCAGATCGACCGGGATTTCGTGCCCGACGAGTCCAAGGCCGTGCCGATGGTGATGCGTCCGGGCGAGGCCATCATGTTCTGGTCCACGCTCATGCACGCCTCACTGCCGCACAACGGCAGGACCGACGAGATGCGGCTCGGCTTCGCCAACCGCTACGTGCCGACGTCGGTCCGGGTCTATCCGGACACCACCGAGATCATCGAGTACGGCGGCCGGGTCGGCCTGGAGCGCTTCGGCTCGGTGCTGGTCTCGGGCACCAACGAGTACGACCACAACGTGATCGCCGCCAAGACCACGACCGGTCACCCCTTCACCACTCGGTGATCCGCCCCGCCCGCCCGGGAGATGCTGCGCGATGCCGTCCCGGTCCGCGCGGCATCGCCTGCCAGGACATCGAGGACTGCCGAATGTTCGCCGCCATGGACACCGTCGCCGGCGATGCCGGCGTGACGCTGCGCGGGTACTCCGCCGGTGAGCCCGGCCGCCCGGCCGTCGTCATCGCCTCCGCCTGCGGAATGCCGTACGCCCTGTGCGAGCCGTGGATGCGGCACCTCGCCGCGGCCGGCCACCATGTGGTGGCCTGGGAGACCCGGGGGCTCTTCGGCGAGTTGGGCACCGGCGCCGCGTTCGACGCCCTCGCCCACGACGTCGACGCCCAGGCCGCCGACCTGGTCGCCGTGATGGATCACTACGGGATCGGCACAGCCCATGTGATGGGCCTGTGCGGAGGCGCCGTGATCGCCCTCCGGGCCGCGCACCTGCGGCCCGGCCGGATCGGGTCGCTGAGCCTGTGGCACGGTGACTTCTCCGGCACGCCGGCGCCGATGACCGGCCACCAGGAGAATCTGCGCGCGCTGCTCGGCATGGCCGCGCAGGGCCGCCCGGACGCCGCCATGATCAACGAGACGCTGGCGGAGACCGCCCGCGCGGGCGTCCCCGCCGAGGTGGCCGAGCTGGTCATGTACCCGTACTCGTCCGCCGAGTTGTTCTTCCGCTACAGCACGCTCACCCTCGCCACGATGACCGAGGACATCACCCCGGCGCTGCCCGCCGTGCGGATTCCCGCCCTGGTCGTGACCAGCGAGGACGACCACACCGCGCACCCGGCCGGCTCCCACCGCGTGGCCGCCGCGCTGTCCGGCGCGGTGCTGAGGGTGGAGCCGCACGGGGACCACATCTCCGTCTTCGCCGCCGGTCCGCGGCTCCAGAGGATCCTGGCCGACTTCATCGGCGGTATTCCCGTGCCCGCGCACCGGGCGTGACGCCGGGCGCGAGCACCACCGATCAGCTCCGCACGAGGGGGGACGACGCATTGGCCGCGTACAAGCGAGATCAGGAGCGGGAGCGGGCGATCGACTGCCGCATCCGGCTGACGCACGCCGATTTCGTGACGGCCCATCACGTGGTCCACGGCGTCTCCGTGCTGCCGGGGGTCGCCTTCCTGGACCTGATTCTCCGGGTGCTCATCGCCCGGGGGCTGGACCACCACCGCCTCGCGCTGCGCGACGTCCTCTTCTCGGAGCCGGTCGTCACCTGCGAGGGCCATGAGCGCGAACTGCGCGTCACCGTCGACGCCGCGGACCACGACCGGCCCCGGCGGGTCCGCGTCGAGAGCCGGTGGCTGCGCGACGGGGAGCCGGTCGCTCCTTGGCGGGAGAACGCCCGAGCCGAACTCGTGGGCACCGACGAGCCGTTGCCCGCGCCCCTCGATCTCGCGCGCCTGCGCGACACGGCCGTGCGCGAGGACGACATGGACGTCCTGTACGCCCGCACGCGCCGGGAGGGCATCCGCCACGGCGGGCCGATGACGTGCGTGGGCCGGCTGTACAAGGGCGAGCCCGCTCTCCTGGCCTCGCTGCGGCTCGGCCGTCAAGACGCCGGTCACGAGGACGGTTTCCACTTCCACCCCGCGAAGGCGGACGCCTCCACGCTGGTGGCGTTCGGCCAGAACGAGGACGTCGGGGCGGAGCCCTTCATCCCGTTCCACATCGGATGGTTCCGCGCGCCCGAGGCGGTCGGCGGGAGCTTCCACATCCATGTGGCGCATCCCGAGGTGGCCTCGGAATCCGGGGACCTCGTGCGCAACGACTACACGCTGCACGACGAACGGGGCCGCCTGCTGGTGGAGTTCCGCGACATGACGTGCAAGCGCATCCGGCATCCTGAGCTGATCACCCGGCTGCTCGACGAGGTGCGGGGGCGGCCTGCGCCGGTCGCCGAGGGCGGCCCGGTCGAAGCGGTGGCCGACGTCTCCTTGGTGGTGGACGGTGTCCCAAGTGCCGGGCCCGTCAGGGATGTTGTGGCCGGGCGACGGCACGCGGCCGCCGCGGCGGTGGCATGCCTGAAGGAAGTCGTCGCGGCGGCCCTGGACCGTCCCGTTTCCGTGATCCCTTCCGACACCGGCTTCTACGACCTGGGCCTGGACTCCGTGGCGCTGCTTCGGATCGGGGAACAGCTTCAGGAGCTGGTCGGCGCGGTGCTCTACCCGACACTGCTCTTCGAGTACGGCTCCATCGACTCCCTGGCTCGCCATCTCGCCGACACCTATCCCGAGGCGTTCACCGGCGACCGCGGCCCCGCGACCCGCGGAACCGGCGCCGACGACACCGCACCCGCCGAGCCGGACGCGGCCGGGCCGGTCACGGTCTGCCGGGTCGAACAGTGGGCGGACTCCCCTGTGCCCGACGGCGGACGGGTCGGCGACGTGGTGCTGCTCGGCGCCACGGAGGAACTGGCCGCCGAGGGCCGCGCGATTGCCGAGCGGGTCGCCATCGTGGAGCCCGGCACGGCCTTCGAACGCCTGGCCCCCGGCGCCTTCCGGTGCAACCTCGCCGACCGGGAGCAGCTCGGCCGGCTCCTGGGTGCGCTGGCCGACGACGGGTTCCGGCCCGGCGGATACGTGCTGCGCCCTCAGGACCGGCCGGCCGCCGAACTGTGGTCGTTGGCCGCCGCGCTCGTCGACGCGCGGCCGACCACTGCCACGCCGGTCCTGATCAGCGTGGACCATCCGGCCGCACCACGGCTCGCCGCACTGGCGGCGCTCGCGGCCACGGTCAGCGCCGAGGTCCCGCTGCTGCGCTGCCGGCTCGTCGAGACCGAGGGCCCGGCCGGCGCCGCGCTGCGGGCCGAACTGTCCGACCCTGACGGGCCCGAGCACTGGGTGCGGTACCGGGCCGGACAGCGGCAGACGCGGCGCTGGGCCCCCGTGGAACCGGGCGCGGGTGGCGACCGGGCCGACGGCGGCGGCTTCGCGGACGGTGGCGCGTATCTGATCACGGGCGGGGCCGGCGGACTGGCCGGTCTGGTGGCCGGCCATCTGGTGACCCGGCACCGGGCCCGACTGATGCTGACCGGCCGGCGCCCGGCCGACGCGGGCCTGGAGGCGCGCATGGCCGCCTGGCGGAACCTGGGCGGGGACGTCCGGTACGTCACCGCCGACGTGTCGACGCGGGCCGGGGCGGAGGCCGCTGCATCGGCGACGCGGGAGGCCTTCGGACGTGTCGACGGCGTCCTGCACTGCGCGGGCGAGCTGCGCGACGGTCTCTTCTTCCGCAAGGACGAGGCAGATCTGCGGGCCGTCTGCGCTGCGAAGGCCGACGGCACCGTCCACCTCGACGCGGCGACCGCCGACGACGACCTCCACCTGTTCGTCCTGTTCTCCTCGGTGTCCGCGGTGCTGGCCAATCAGGGGCAGGCGGAGTACGCCTACGCCAACGCCTTCCAGCTGCACTTCGCCCACGCCCGGGCCGCCGCGCGCCCCGGCCGCACCCTCGCCGTGGCCTGGCCGCTGTGGGCCGACGGCGGTATGCGGGGCGCCGAGTCCGCGCTACGGCAGTCCACCGCGCGGACGGGCATGGTGCCCCTGCCCACCGCCGTCGGGCTGGACCTGCTGGACCGGGGACTCGCGGGTGGCCCGCCGGCCTTCGCGGTCCTGCACGGCGATCCGGCCCGCGTCCCGCACCTGCTGCCCGCCCCGGAAACCCGGCCCGCGACGCCGACCGCGTCCAGCGAGCCGGACCTCTCCCCCGCGCACGCGGAGGACACCCGCGGCCCCGACCCCGACGAGGAGGCCGTCGCGATCATCGGCATCGCCGGCCGCTACCCCGGCGCACCCGGCCTCGACACCTTCTGGCGCAACCTGGCGGAGGGCGTCGACAGCATCGTCGAGGTCCCGGCCGACCGGTGGGACCACAGCGCCTACCTCTCCGAGGACAGGAACGCCGAAGGCCGCACCTACAGCCGGTGGGGCGGCTTCCTGGACGGAGTCGACCGGTTCCACCCCGCCTTCTTCGGGATCTCCCGCAAGGACGCCGAACGGATGGATCCGCAGGAGCGGCTCTTCCTCACGGCGAGCTGGCACGCCCTCGAGAACGCGGGCTACCCCGCCCGCACCGCCGCCACCCGGAACACGGGCGTGTTCGCCGGTGTCATGTGGAACCACTACCAGCTGTTCGCCGACCAGGCCGGCGGCGTCGCCCCGACCGCCATGCACGCCTCCGTGGCCAACCGCGTCTCCTACACCCTCGACCTGCACGGCCCGAGCATGGCCGTGGACACCGCCTGCTCGTCGTCCCTGACCGCGCTCCACCTGGCATGCGAGAGCCTGCGCCGGGGCGAGTGCGAACTGGCTCTCGCCGGCGGGGTCAACGTCACGGTCCACCCGCAGAAGTACCTGCAGCTCGCGCAGGGGCAGTTCCTCTCCGCCGACGGCCGGTGCCGGAGCTTCGGTGCGGACGGCAGCGGTTACGTGCCGGGCGAAGGGGTCGGCGTGGTGTTGCTCAAGCCGTTGCGGCGGGCACGGGCCGACGGCGACCACATCCATGGGGTCATCCGCGCCACCGTCCTCAACCACACGGGCCGTACCAGCGGTTATACCGTGCCCAGCCCGGTCGCCCAGGCCGAGCTGATCCGTGCCGCGCTGGACCGCGCGGGCTGGGATCCGGCGACGATCGGCTGTGTGGAAGCACACGGCACGGGCACGGCGCTCGGTGACCCGATCGAGGTCGAGGCGCTGCGCAAGGTCTTCGCGGACGCCGCACCGGCCGATGGTTCGGTGGCGCTCGGGTCGGTGAAGTCCAACATCGGTCATCTGGAGAGCGCGGCGGGCATCGCAGGACTCACCAAGGTCCTGCTGCAGTTCCGCCACGGCGAACTGGTGCCCTCCCTCCATTCGGCCCGCACCAATCCGCACATCGACTTCGCCGGCTCTCCGTTCCGCGTGCCGCAGGAGCGCAGTCCCTGGCCGGCCGGGAACATCCCGCGCCGGGCCGGTGTCAGCGCCTTCGGGGCCGGCGGCGCGAGCGCCCACGTCCTGGTCGAGGAGGAGCCTCCCGCCGTACGTGATCCGGAACCCCCCGGCGGGGAGCGGCTGTTCGTGCTGTCCGCGCGGAACGGGCCGGAGCTGCGCGACTACGCCGGGCGCCACCTGGAGTTCCTGGGCGGCACGGGCGATCGCTCCGTCCCGTCGATCACGGAACGGGCCGCGGCGCTGCTGGGCGTCCCGGCCGAGGCTCTCGACCCGGGCGAGCCGCTCGTCGACCTCGGCTTCGACGTGCTGGGCCTGCGCGAGCTGGGCGAGGCGACCGGAACCGTGCCGCGGCCGGACAGCACCCTCGCGGAACTGGCCGCCGCGGGCGGGGACGAGGACCGTCACCTCCTCACCGACCTGGCGTACACCTCGCAGGTCGGCAGGGCCCCGATGTCCTGCCGCCTGGCCGTGATCGCGTCGGACATCGGCGAAGTGCGGGCCGCGCTGCGTCGCTACGTCGACGGTGAGCCGCCCGGCGACCACGCCTACTGGAGCCACGGCGAGCGCCCACGGGCGGCGGGCGAGGGCGACCCGGGGCACACGCCCGAACCGGCCGACGTGGTGGACGCGTTCCGGTCCGGGCGACTCGCCGAGGTGGCGGCGTACTGGGCCGCGGGCGGCGACGTCGACTGGGCCGCGTGCCATGCCGGCAGCGGCACGGGACGGCGCCGTCCCATGCCGGGCTACCCGTTCCGACAGGAGGTGTGCTGGGTCGGCCGCTGGAAGGACGGCGACCGTGCCCCCGCCGCCCCCGACCGGGAGACGTATGTACCCCCGGCCCTGACCGTGGCCGCGCCGGAGGCCGACGGTCCTCCCGAGCCGGTCGACGTCGGCGGGGAGGAGGTGGAGTTCCGGCTGCTCGATCCGGGCATCGCGCTGCTCGTCATGCGCGACGCCGGCGGGAGCAACATGTTCACCGACGCGATGATGCGCGGCCTCCAGGACGCCTTCGCGCGGATCGAAGTCGACGACAGCGTCCGCGCGGTGGTGCTGACGGGCACCGAGACCGTGTTCAGCATGGGCGCCACGCCGGAGGGCCTGGAGACCCTGGCCGGGGGCGGCAGCCGCTTCACCGATGTGCCGTTCGTCTACGAGGGCATGCTGCGCTGCGGCCGTCCCGTGATCTCCGCGCTGCGCGGCCACGCCTCGGGCGGCGGTCTCGCCTTCGGCCTCTTCGCGGACATCGTGGTGATGGCGCGCGAGAGCGTGTACGGCGCCAACTTCCTGACGTACGGCTTCACGCCCGGGGTGGGCGCCACGCACATCCTGGGGGAACGGCTGGGGCGTGCCCTGGCCGCCGAGATGATCTACACCGGGCGCCCGTACCGCGGGGAGGAACTGGAACGGCGCGGTGCCGACGTCCGCTTCGCCGACCGGTCCGAGGTGCTCGCGACGGCTCTCGGGCTGGCCCGCTCGATCGCGGAGAAGCCGGCGGACGCCGTCCGGGTGCTCAAGAGGGATCTGGCCGACCGGGCGCTGACCGGGCTCGCGCCGGTGATCGAGCGGGAGTCGGCCATGCACGAGCGGGTGTTCGGCAGCGACTCGGTCGACCGGATCCGGGAGCACTTCCGCAAGGTGGAACGGTTCAGCTCGGGCGCGGACCGCTCCACGGGTGTGCACGCCGCCGAGTCCCGGCCTGCCCCGGTGCCGGCGCCGGTCACGCCGGCGGTTGCCGAGACGGTCGGCCCGACACCGGCCGCCCCTGACGCCGCACGGATCACGGACGTCCTGCACGACGTGCTCTGCGAGACCCTGTACCTGGCACGCGAGGAGATCGACCCCGCCCTGAGCTTCAACGAGATGGGGCTCGACTCGATCGGTGCGGTGGAGCTCGTACGGGCGCTCAACAAGGCCTTCGACCTGGACATCGATTCGGTCGCCGTGTACGACCACCCGACCGTCCCCCGCCTGGTCGCCCACGTCCGCGAGGTCATCGCCCGCGACCTGACCCTGCTGGCGTCCGCGACCGCCCCGGCGGCCGAGGCCGTACCAAGTCCCCTGGCAGCCGGCGCAATCCAGCCCCTCGACGGACAGGTCACGCTCCCGCCGCCGGACTCCGCCTTCGCTTCGCCGGAGTCACAGGAAGCACCCGCCTCGCCCTCCGCGGCGACCGTCGTCCTGAGCCCGACTCCAGCGAGTGCCCCTCCCCCGGTACCGTCGGAAGAGCTCGTGCGGTCGGACATCGCCGTCATCGGTATGGCCGGGCAGTTCCCCGACGCGCCCGATCTGGACGCCTTCTGGGAGAACCTCGCCGCCGGGCGGGACAGCATCCGCGAGGTTCCGCCGGAACGGTGGGACCCCCGGGAGTTCTACGACCCCGACCGGCGCGCCGTCGGCCGTACGTACAGCAAGTGGGCCGCGCTGCTGGACGGGATCGACCAGTTCGACCCGCAGTTCTTCCGGATGTCACCGCTGGAGGCGGCGGCGCTGGACCCGCAGCAGCGGCTCTTCCTGCGCACCGCATGGCAGGCCCTGGAGGACGCCGGCCACGCGATGGACGCGCCGTCACCGCGCCGCTGGGGGGTGTTCGTCGGCTGCGCCGCCGGCGAGTACCTCGACCTGCTCAGGGACGCGGGGCAGGGCGAGACCGCACACGCCTTCCTCGGCAACTCGGCCTCGGTGCTGGCCGCCCGGATCGCCTACCACCTCGACCTGACCGGCCCGACCATGGCGATCGACACGGCGTGCTCCTCGTCCCTCGCCGCCGTGCACCTCGCCTGCGAGAGCATTCGCTCCGGTGAGTGCGAGGCGGCGGTCGCGGGAGGCGTCGCGCTGATGCTGACCCCGCGGATGCACGTACTGACCAGCAAGACCGGCATGCTCTCCCCCACTGGGCGCAGCGCACCGTTCGACGCGTCGGCCGACGGCATCGTGCTGGGCGAGGGCGTGGGCGCGGTGCTGCTCAAGCGGCTGGACCGGGCCGTCGCCGACGGCGACCGGATCCACGGGGTGATCCGGGGCAGCGGCGTCAACGGCGACGGGCGCACCAACGGCATCACCGCGCCCAGCGCCGCCGGCCAGTCCGGCCTCATCGAGCGCGTGCGGCGGCAGGCCGGGATCAGTCCCGAGGACGTGACGTACGTAGAGGCGCACGGCACGGGCACCCCCCTCGGCGATCCGATCGAGGTCAAGGCCCTGGATCAGGTGCTGGGCCGGGGGGCGGGCCGCTCCGGCGACTGCGGTCTCGGCTCGGTCAAGGGAAACATCGGTCACACCACGATGGCGGCCGGCATCGCGGGCCTGCTCAAGGTACTGCTCGCGCTGCGCCACCGGCAGCTCCCGCCCTCGATCAACTACTCCACGCCCAATCCGGAGATCGACTTCGAGCGGAGCCGGCTGCGGCCCGTCACCGAACTGCGCCCCTGGCGGCCTGGGCCGTCGGGCGAACTCGTCGGCGCGGTCAGCAGTTTCGGCTTCAGCGGCACCAACGCGCACCTCGTCGTCGCGGAGCCACCGCGCCGCACCGATTCCCCGCCGGAGGCCGCCACCATGGTGATCCCCCTGTCCGCCCGGAGCCGTCCCGCCCTGGTACGGACGATGGAAGCCCTGGCCGACCGGCTCGAGGCCGCGCGGCCCGCGCTCGCGGACGCGGCGGTCACGCTCGGCGCGGGGCGCGCCCACCACGCCGTACGGGCGGCGTTCGTCGTCTCCTCGACGGACGAGCTGGTGGAACGGCTGCGAGAGGCGATCGCGGGCGTGCCCCGCAGGCCCGGAACCGGCCCGGAGGAGGAGCTCGCCGAGCGCTATCTCGCAGGCGAGGAGCTCGACTGGGGACGCTTGTACGGGCACACCGGCGGCCGCCGGATCTCCCTGCCCGGCCACCAGTTCGACACCAGCTCGCTGTGGGCCGGAGCCGCTCCGGGCCCGGCGGCCACCCCAGCGCGCGAGGCCGCCGCGACCGACGAGGCCCCCGCCACGGCCGACTGGCCGGCCACGGATCATGTGATCGGCGGTACGCCCCTGCTGCCGGGGGTGGCCGTCTTCGAACTGGCCGCCCGTGCCGCCGGGCTCAGCGGCCCGATGCGGTTCACGAACGTGCAGTGGCTACGGCCCTTCGGGCTGACCGGCAGCGCCCGCCGCCGTCCCGTCGCGGAAGTGGACGGGGAGCGCTTCACGCTGGCGGACGGTCCGGTGTGCGCGCGCGGCCGGGTGGTCGCCGGCGAGCCGGGCGGGGCCGGGCGCATCGATCCGGAGGCCGTCCTTGCCCGGTGCCCGCACCGCCGTTCCGGTGCCGATCTCTACGCCGGGTTCGCCGCGGCGGGTATCGCGTACGGAGAGTCGTTCCGGGCACTTGAGCAGGTCCTGTACGGCGTGGACGAGGCGCTCGGTGTCCTCTCGGTGCCGGCCGCCCGGGCCGCGGAGGTCCCCGGGCGACCCCTGCACCCGGTCCCGCTGGATGCCGCGCTCCAAGCTGTCGCCGTACTCGCCGAAGGCGGCGACTCGAACGCACCGCAGGTACCGTTCGCGCTCTCCTCGCTGGACGTGTACGGCCCTGTCCCGGCCGCGGGCTATGCCCATGTCCGGCGCGAGGGCGGCGGTTTCACCGTCCGGTTGGCCGACCGGGACGGGCGCGTGGCCGTCCGCTTCACGGGCCTGGTCCTGCGCCCGGCACGTCCCGGCCGGGCCGAACGGGCCGTCGGAACCGCGCGGGACGCTGCCTCGCCCACGGTCACGGCTCGGGTGCCGGACGTCGTCCCGGGCACGGTCCACGCCGGCTCCCCTGGCGCCGAAGGGCTCGTCCATCTGCCCGAGTGGCGCGACGCGGGGCCCGTTCCGGAACCGCCCGAGAGCGGCGGTGGGGCGCGGGTCCAGGTGGTGCACCGGGCCGGAACCGCGGCCCTGGCGGACGCGCTCGTGGCGGAGCACCGGGCCGCGGGCGACCACGCCGTAGCGGTGGCCTCCCTGGACCCCGGCGGGCTCGCGGACGTCGTCTACTTCCTGGCCTGCGAACCGTTCCGCGGCCCCGCGCCAGAGCGCGACCCGGCCACCCTGGAGCTGTTCCGCACGCTCAAGGCACTGATCTCCACCGGCCGACCGGTGATCCTCAAGGTGGTGCTCGCCGGGGCCGTGGACACCGGAAGCGGTCCGGTCCGCCCCCATGCCGCCGGGCTGATCGGCATGGTCCGCTCCGCCGCCGCCGAATTCCCGGCCTGGAGCGTCGGCTGTATCGACGTGGGCACCGGGGACCGGCCCGCGGCCGAACTGGCGGCGCTGCTGCGCCGCGAGCCGGTCGCCGACCGGGTGGTCGCCCTGCGCGACAGCGGCAGGCTCACCCGCGCCGTCCGCCCGGACACCGCCCTGCCCGACGCCGGCCATCCCTACCGGCAGGGGGGCCACTATCTGATCCTCGGCGGCACCGGCGGCATCGGCCGGGAACTCGCCGGCCATCTCGCCCGCACCGTCGGAGCCAGGCTGACGCTCGTCGGACGGCGGGCTGCCGACGCCCGCATCGCCGAACTCCTCACCGAGGTCGCGCGGCTCGGTGGACAGGCGCTGTACCTGCGCGCCGACGCCACCGATCCGGCCGCCCTGCGCGCGGCGGTCCGCGACGGGCGCCGCGCGTTCGGGGCCGTGCACGGCGCGTTCCACGCGGCGCTGGTGCTGAGCGACCGCACGCTCGCCCGGATGGACGAGGCCGGCCTGACGGACGTCCTCGCCCCCAAGGTGGCCGGCGCGGTCGCGTTCGGCGAGATCCTGCGTACCGAACGGCCGGACTTCCTGGCGTTCTTCTCCTCGGCGGTGTCCTTCACCGACTCGGCGGGCCAGGCCAACTACGCGGCGGCGAGCACCTTCGAGGACGCGTACGCGGCCGAACTCCGCCGGCGCTGCCGGTTCCCCGTCACCGTCGTCAACTGGGGCTACTGGGGCAGCGTCGGAGTCGTCGCCGACGAGCGGCACGCCGCGCGGCTCGCGGGTTTCGGCGTGGGGTCGATCGCACCGGACGAGGGCATGGCCGCGCTCGACGCGCTGCTCCTCTCCCGAGTGCCGCAGGCCCTGCTGGTCCGGGCCACGCCGGAGGGACTGGCGCGGCTCGGTGCCGACGCCACGGCGGCGAGCACGCCCATGGCGGCCGTCCCTGCTGCGGCCGGTCCCGCCGCGGCGGTCGAGCCGGGGACCGCCGACCTCTCCTCCGCCGATCCGGTGGCCCGGGCCCGAGCGGCGTTCGCCGCCCTCGAACGCCTGGCACCGGAGCTGCTGGAGGATCGCCTGCGCCGTGAACTCGGTTCCCTGGACGGCACGGTCGAGCAGCTGTCGGCCCGGCTCGGAGTCCGGCCTGACATGCAACGGCTCTTCGACGCGCTGCTGGTGATGCTCGAGACGGACGGCCGGATCCGGCGGACGGGCGATCGGATCGAGCCCGCCCCTGGTGCCTCGCGACCGGGCCGGGATCCGGAGACGGCTGCGGATCCGGAGACCGCCCCGCACCGGCGCCTGCTGCGCTGCTGTGCCGATGCGGTGCCCGACGTGCTGGCCGGCCGGCGCCGCGCCACGGAGGTGCTGTTCCCCGGTGGTTCCGCCGAACTCGTCGAGCAGGTCTACCGCGGCCAGTCCTCGGCCGACTTCTACCACGGCATGCTCGCCGAGGAGGCCGCCGACGCCATACGCAGGATCCACCGGGAGACCGGGCGCGCCGTCCGGGTCGTCGAGGTCGGCGCGGGTACCGGGGCCAGCAGCGCCTTCGTGCTGCGGGCCTGCGCGGAGACCGGGCTGCCCGTGGAGTACCGGTACACCGACATCTCCACGGCGTTCCTGAGGCGGGGCGAGGACGCCTTCGCGGCGACGTACCCGTTCGTACGGTTCGAGACCCTGGACATCGAACGGGACCCTGCGGACCAGGGATTCGGGCCGCACTGTGCCGACCTGGTGCTGGCCACCAACGTGCTGCACGCCACCGCGAGGATGGACCGCACGCTCGGGCACCTGCGGGGAATGCTCGCGCCGGGCGGCAGTCTGCTGGTCAACGAGGTGACTCGGCCCGCGCACTTCCTCACGCTCACCTTCGGGCTCACACCGGGCTGGTGGCGGTACGAGGACGCCGGGGACCGGCTGCCGCACGCCCCGCTGATCGGGACGGCCGGCTGGCTCGGCCTCCTGGAACGGGCGGGCTTCGGCTCCACACGCGTGCGCGGCTTCCCGGGCACCGCCGTCGAGGAGTTGGAGCAGTGCCTGTTCGTCGCCACGGCGGATGGGGCCGGGCGTGACGTGGACCGCGTCCGCGGCTACGTGCGCGGGGTCTTCGCGGAAGTGCTCCGGTTCGCCGAGAAGGACCTGGACGACCTGGTGACCTTCGAGAACTACGGGGTCGACTCCCTGGTCAGCCTGGACATCCTGGCCCGCTTCGAGCAGGACCTGGGCCCGCTGCCGGCCACGCTGCTGTTCGAGTACCTGACCATCGCCGACCTCGCAGCCCACTTCGCCGAGACGTACCCGGAACGCTTCACGGCCACCGAGCCCGAAGCCGAGCCCCAGCCTGAACGCAAGCTCCAGGCCGAGCCCGGTCATGGGCGCGAGCCCCGCCGCCCGCACCGGCTCGACCCCGGTCACCGCGACGAGGACATCGCCGTGATCGGCGTGGCCGGCCGCTACCCCGGCGCACCCGACGTGGACGCCTTCTGGGAGCTGCTGGCCGACGGCCGCAGCGGGATCACCGAAATACCGGCGGACCGCTGGGACTGGCGCACCTGGTTCGATCCGCACAAGGGCCGGCCGCAGCGGTCGTACAGCCGCTGGGGCGGTTTCCTCGACGGCATCGACCGGTTCGACCCGTCGTTCTTCGGCATACTCCCCCGGGACGCGGCCGCCATCGATCCGCAGGAGCGGCTCTTCCTGGAGACCGTCTGGAACCTGCTGGACCGCGCGGGCAGGCTCGGCGCGACCACCCGGGAACGCTCCACCGGTGTGTTCGTCGGCACGATGTACGGCTCGTACGGCCAGCTCGCGGCCACCGGGTGGGCCGCGGGACGGCTCGCCGGCGCGCACTCGGCGTACTGGTCGATCGCCAACCGGGTCTCCTACACCCTCGACCTCGACGGCCCCAGTTTCGCGGTCGACTCGGCCTGCTCGTCGTCGCTGCTCGCGGTCCACCTGGCCTGCGAGAGCATCCGGCGCGGCGAGTGCCGTACGGCCGTCGCGGGCGGCGTCAACCTGATCCTGCATCCGGCCCACCACGTGTCGCTCTGCTCGATGAACATGCTCTCCGCCGACGGCCGTTGCAAGGTCTTCGACGCCGGGGCCGACGGTTTCGTACCGGGCGAAGGAGTCGGCGCGGTGCTGCTCAAACCGCTGCGCGAGGCCGTCGCGGACGGCGACGAGATCTGGGGCGTCATCAAGTCCGGCTTCACCAACGCCGGTGGGAAGACCGGCGGATACACCGTGCCGAACCCGCAGGCGCAGGCCTCGTTGATCGCTGAGGCGGTGCGCCGGGCGGGCGTGGACCCGGCCACCCTCGGCTACGTCGAGGCGCACGGCACCGGGACCGAGCTGGGTGACCCGATCGAGGTGGCGGGACTGAGCCGGGCGCTCGGCGCGGCCACCGACGGCGGTGTGCGGTGCGCGATCGGCTCGGTCAAGGCGAACGTCGGGCATCTGGAAGGCGCGGCGGGAATCGCCGGGCTCACCAAGGTGCTGCTCCAACTCCGTCACGGCCGGATCGCACCCGTCGCCGGCCTGACCGAGGTCAATCCGAAGATCGACCTCGACCCCGACCGCTTCACGCTGCCCAGGGAGCTGTCCTCTTGGCCGAACGTGGGCACCGCACCGCGGCGCGCCGGTGTCAGCTCCTTCGGCGCGGGCGGCGCCAACGTCCACCTCGTCCTGGAGGAGTACCGCGACACGCGACAGCGGCCCGAGCCGCGCTCCGGGGAGCAGCTCTTCGTGCTCTCCGCGCGCACCGGGCGCCAACTGCTGCGGTACGCCGGGCTGGTCGCCGAGTACCTCGACGGGGCGGGGCGCGAGGAGACGCTCGACGCGGTGTGCTTCACCAGCCAGGTGGGCCGGCGTGAGTTCGCCGAGCGCCTGGCCGTACGGGCCCGGAGCCGTGCCGAACTGGCCGGCCGGCTGGCCGCGGTGGCCTCGGGCTCCGTACCCGAGGGGACCATGATCGGTACGGCGTCCGGCGGCGACATCGCCGAGACCGACGCCGCCGGCCTGGCCGCGGCCTGGGTGCGCGGCGCCCCCGTCGACTGGGACGCACGGTGGCCGCATCCACGCCCGCGCCGGGCGGCGCTGCCCCCGTATCCCTTCGAGCGGACCCGCCACTGGCTCCAACTCGGCCCGGAGCCGGGCGAGTCGGTCACGAGGTCGGGTTCACCGGCATCGACGGCCATGTCGGCGGATCCGGCGGGCCAGGCTCATACGGCAACGGAAGCGACGACGTCACCGGTTCCCCCCTCCGCCCGAGCGACAGCCCCCGACGCGGCAGGACCGGACACCCCGGGACAGACCGGCCCCGCCGTGGCCGCGACCCGCACCGTCTACCGGAAGCCCGTCTGGGACTCCGCGCCCCTCCCGCCCACCGCTACGGACCCGGCCCCTCCGGGACTTCTGCTGGTGGTCACCGAAGAGCCGGAACTGGCCGACGCGTTCAGCCGTGCGCTGGAGGGCTCGGCGACGGCATGCCGCGCGATCCGGCCCGGCGAGACGCCGTCCGTGCTGCCCGACGCCGTCGTGCACTCGGGCGACGTCCACGCCTTCGTACGGCTCGTGGCGGACCTTCTGCGCGAGCGGCCGGGCGCGGTGCTGCGGGCCGTCCACACCCACCTCCGCACCGATCCCGAGCAGGTCGCCGCGGCGGGTGCGATCCGCACGCTGGCCCTGGAGCACAGCGGATTCACCGGCTCCCGCGTCGAGTTCACCGCGCCCACGGACGCGGACACCCGTGCCGCGCTGCTGCTCGCGGAGCTCGCCGCCACCGATCCGGAGGTCCGTCACCGGGACGGGAAGCGTCAGGTGAAGCGGCTCGTCGAGTTCACCCCGCCGCCCGCCCCCACGGGACCGGTGGTCCGGCCGGGTGGTACGTATCTGATCACCGGCGGTGCGGGCGCGTTGGCACTGCACGTCGCCGAGTACCTGGCCGCCGGGTGTCCGGTACGGCTCGTCCTGGCCGGGCGCTCCGAGCCCGGCCCCGCGGCCTCCGCCCGGATCGCGGCACTCAACCGCGCAGGCAGCACCGTCACGTTCCACCGAGCGGACGTGACCCACGCGGAGGACATACGACGCCTCGTCACGGCCGCCGGGAGCCTCGACGGCGTCGTACACACCGCCGGAGTCACGCGCGATGCGCTCGCCGTGCGCAAGACACGCGACGAGTGGAACGCGGTCCTCGCGCCGAAGGTGACCGGTACCCGGCT
Source organism: Streptomyces sp. NPDC127197 (assembly GCF_042672405.1). Classification (NCBI taxonomy): domain Bacteria; kingdom Bacillati; phylum Actinomycetota; class Actinomycetes; order Kitasatosporales; family Streptomycetaceae; genus Streptomyces; species Streptomyces sp. NPDC127197. The sequence goes on from NZ_JBHXVG010000014.1 coordinate 172,328, forward strand.
GCTCGACGAGGCGACCGCAGGCCAGGGGCTGGACTTCTTCGTGCTGTTCTCCTCCGTGGTCGGCGAGACCGGCAACCCCGGCCAGACGGACTACGCCACGGCCAACGCCTTCCTGGACGCCTTCGCCGTCGAGCGGGAGGAACTGCGGCGGCGCGGCGAGCGCACCGGCCGTACGGTGTCCATCGGCTGGCCGCTCTGGGCGGACGGCGGCATGACGGTGGACGACGCCACTCGTACGTTGTTCGCGCGCCGCTGGCAGATGGTCCCGATGCCGACCGAGACCGGCCTGGAAGCTCTGCGGCGTGCCCTGGCGGCCGGTGAGCCGTCCCTTCTGGTGACCGAGACCCTCGCCGCCCCCGCGCTGCCGTCCGCGGAGGGCGGGGTGCCGGAACTCGCCGAGGTGCGCGGCATGTTGCGGCGGACCGCCGCCGGCTTTCTCCTCGTGGACGAGAGCGAGGTCGGGCTCGACGACGACCTGATGGACGCCGGCTTCGACTCCATCGCGCTGACCGAACTCATCAGCGAGGTCAACCAGGAGTACGGGCTCGACCTGCTGCCCGTGGTGCTCTTCGAATGCGCCAGCCTGGAGGCGTTCGCCCACTATCTGGTCGACAACCATGGGGCCGCGGTCGCGGCACCGGCAGTACCGGACGTCATAGTGCCGGACACCGTGGCCGCCCCGCCCGATGCCGTGGCCGTCGTCGGCATCGCCGGCACCCTTCCCGGCGCCACGGACCTGCCGGGATTCTGGCGGCGGCTGGAGGCGGGTGAGGATCTGATCGGCCCGGCCCCGGCCGACCGGCTGGAGCTGCACGCACACCCGGACACCGCGGGCATACGCGGCGGGTTCATCGACGATGTCGGCGCCTTCGACGCCGAGCGGTTCAGGATCTCCCCGGCCGAAGCGGCCCTGATGGACCCTCAGCAGCGGCTGTTCCTGCAGACGGTGTGGCGGGCGATCGAGGACAGCGGCCACCGGCCCGAGTCGCTCGCGGGCTCGGACACCGGGCTCTTCGTAGGGGTGTCCACCACCGACTACGCCGATCTGCTGCGGATGCACGACATACCGGTGCAGGCCCACACCGCCAGCGGAATCGCCCACTCCGTCCTGGCCAACCGGGTCTCGCACGTGCTCGACCTCAGGGGGCCCAGCGAGGCGGTCGACACCGCCTGCTCAAGCTCCCTGGTCGCGCTGCACCGCGCCGTGCGGGCCATCGCCTCCGGCGACTGCGCGCTCGCCGTGGCCGGCGGCGTCAACGTCCTGCTCAGCCCTGGCCTGTTCACCGCGTTCCAACAGTCCGGGATGCTCAGCCCTGACGGTGCCTGCAAGACGTTCGACCGCGGCGCCGACGGATATGTACGCGGCGAGGGAGTGGGCGCGGTCGTACTGAAGCCCCTCTCCGCGGCGGAGGCGGACGGCGACCATGTCTACGCGGTCGTGCGGGGCACGGCCGTCAACCACGGCGGCCGTGCCGCCTCCCTGACCGCGCCGAACCCGGAGGCCCAGGCGCAGGTCCTGATCCGCGCCTACCGCGACGCGGGCGTGGACCCACGGGACGTCAGCGCGATCGAGGCGCATGGCACCGGGACCCGGCTCGGGGACCCCGTGGAGGTCGAGGGCCTCAAGAAGGCGTTCGCGGCGCTGTACGAGGAGCAGGGCCTGCCCGCCCCGGCCGCGCCGCACGTGGCCCTCGGTTCGGTGAAGACCAACATCGGGCATCTGGAGGCCGCGGCCGGCATCGCCGGACTGCTCAAGACGGTGCTCGCGATGGAGCACGAAGTGCTGCCGCCGAGCATCCACTTCACGGACCCGAACCCACATCTGCGCCTCGACGGAAGCCCGTTCCACATCAACGACCGTGCCCGGCCGTGGACCGGCGACCGGATCGCCGGGGTCAGCTCCTTCGGGTTCGGCGGCACCAACGCGCACGTCGTGCTGGCATCCCGCCCGCGCCCGACCCGTACGACGACGGCGACCGGCGTCGCCGAACCGCGGCTGCTCGTCCTCTCCGCCCCGTCCGAGCGGGCGTTGCGGGCGTACGCGGCGGAGCTGGCGGCCGCCCTGGAGCGGGCACCGGAGCCTGACGTGGCAAAGGTCGCCTACACCCTCCAGACGGGCCGGACCCCGTTCCGGCACCGGGCGGCGATGGTCGCCGGTTCGGTCCCGGAAGCGGTCGGGCTGCTGCGGGCCGTGGCCGACGGGACGTCGGGTTCCCCAGTCGGGAAGGCTGCGGCGGACGCCGCGCCGGCCTCCGCCGGGCTGCCGCTCACCGAGCTCGCGGCGCGCTGGGTCGGCGGTGCCGAGGTGCCGTGGGCCGAACTCTGGCGAGGCCACGAGCCCGGCCGGACACCGCTGCCCGGTGCGCCGTTCGACGGCCGCCGGCACTGGTTCGACGACCGCGCCGCCGTTCTGGGCGGCCCACCGCCGAGGAGGGAATCAGACGTGCCCGAGGAAACCGGCCGACCCCGCCGCCGGGGCCAGAAGCTCGCCCTGCGCCCGGTCGGCCCACCGCCGGTCGGTGCCGCGTCGTCCACGCCCGGGGTACCCGCCCTCGCGACGGCGACCGTTCCCGCCGGGGCGGAGGCCGAGCCGAGGACGGTGGCATCCGGTTCGGCACTCCCGTCCGCGCGTAACGGATCCGTGCCGGCCACGCGCCGGGGCGGCAACGAGGCCCGCGTCGCCCGGGAGATCGCCGTGCAGATCGCGGACATCCTCGGCATGGCTCCCGACGAGATCCCTTCCACAGAGCAGTTCGGCGAGCTGGGGCTCGACTCCATCTACCGCATGGACCTGGCCCGCCGGCTGACCGCGACGCACGGCGTGGAACTGCAGGCCGCCGACCTCTACGAGCACGACAGCGCAGAGCTCCTCAGCGCGCACATCGAAGCCCGGCGCACCGAAGCCGCGACCACCGCAGCCCAGCGCACCGATGCGGCACACATCGAGGCCACGCCCTTGGAGGCCCGGCACATCGAGGCCGCGCACGTCGAACCCGCGCCCATTGAGCCCGCACCCCTCAAGACCGCCCGCACCGAGCGCACCTCGCGCGCGGCCCCCACTCCCTCTTCCCGATCCGAGGGCACCGCAGACAACCCGCAGAACCCCCTCGGCGCCGAGGACGCGCTCGCCGCACTCGTCGAGCAGATCACCGGCCACTCCCTCGACCGGCGGCGCGACTTCACCCGGAGCGGGCTCACCTCGTTCGACATGCTGCGTACCATCAGCGCGCTGGAGCGCCGGTTCGGGTCACTGCGCAAGACGTTGCTCTTCGACCACCCGACACTCCCCCTCCTCGCCGCCCACCTCACGGAGTCCTACGGCGCCGAACGCACGTCCCGGCTTCTCGGCGAGGCTCTGGCCCACAGCCCCGCCCCGGACGCGCCCGTCGTCCTCGCCCCCGCTCCGGACGCCCAGCCCGCAGCACTCCCACCGGCGCCCGCGCCCACCTCAGCGGTACCCGGCTCGGGCCGACCCGTGATCGTACGCAAACGACAGCTCGACGCCCTGCCCGAACTGGCCGCCCTGCTCGCCGGGATCGACCGCGCCCATGCGAAGGAGGGCGGGCTGGCGGGCCGCGACATCGCGCCGCTGGCCTTCGTCGGGTCGAGCCGCCGCGCCTACTTCAACTTCTCCCGGCGCGACGGGGACCTGTTCGCCTGGAGCTACGCCGGCCCCGAAGAGGAGTTCGCGCCGCTCGCCGCCGAGTGGCTCGGCTACGCCGACCGGCATGGCCTGCGCCCCAGCTTCCTGTCGCTGATCCCGCTCGCCGAGGCCGGCGGCACCCCGATCACCGCCACCCCGTTCGGTGCCGTCCAGCGGCTGGAGGACCTGGCCGGCTTCACCCTCTCCGGAGGCCGGATGAGCAGGCTGCGCAACCTCGTCGCCCGGTTCGAGCGGGCCGGCCGGGTCGCCACCGAGGAGTACGCTGTCGGCACCGACCCCGCCACGGACCGCGAGATCGTCGACATGATCATCCGCTGGGGCGACCAGAAGCAGATGGTCAACCCGTATGTGGCCGTCGTACGGGAGGAGTTGGAGCGCGGTCGGCTGGCCTCCCGGCACCGGATGTTCCTCACCCGGGTCAACGGCGAACTGGCCAGCGCGGTGATCGTCACCAAGATCCCGTCCGAGCCCGGTTACCTCCTCGACCTGGAGTTCTACCCCGTCGACGCTCCCCGGGGCGGCCTCGAGTACGCGATCGTCGACATTCTGCACCGCCTGCGCGAGGAGGGTGCGGAGCTGTTCAGCTTCGGCGCCAGCTTCGGCGTCAAGCTGGCCGACTCGCCGAACTCCGCGCCGGAGGTCGAGCGCGGGCTCGCCGAGTTGCGCTCCATCGGCATGTTCGGCGAGGGCAACTTCCGCTTCAAGAACAAGTTCCGGCCCGTCAACCGGCCCATCTACCTGTGCCAGCGCGCGGACCGGCCACCCACGCCGGTGTCCGAGGTGATCCTGATGATCGCCAACCCGGACATCGCCGCCGAGGTGCCCGGCATGGTTCACGGACCGGGCGATGTGCCGGCCGACGCACCGAAGATTCCCGCAGCGGCCGGGACGCCGGTGGCGAGTCCTGTCCCCCGATCGCCCCGCTCCACGTCGCAGACCGCCGCTGCCGCCGCGCCGGGCACGGCCGAGCGGGCCGCGCGTCTGGCCGAGGCCGGCTACAACCCGCTCGCGCTGCGCCGGGAGGAGGTGACGTACGACCTGGTCACCGACTCCTGGGCGGAACTCGACGACCCGTTCGTCCTCGCGCGCGCCCGCACCCTGCACGAGCGCATCGAACGCGGGCAGGCCCCGGACGACTTCCGTCTGCCCGGCTGGATCCCCTTCGACCACGCGCTGCCCACGGCCTCGGGCCGGGCGGCCGAGGCCGTGCTGTGCCAGTCCTGGCCGGGGCCGCGGGGCACGGTCCCGCACAACGGGCTGTTCCCGACCTGGTTGCTGAGCCTCACCGACGCCGGCTTCACCCCGCGGCGGATCCCGGACACGAGCCGCTCCCCCTTTCCGGGTGACGTCGATCCGGCGGCCCTGCGGGCGCTGCTGGCCGCGGAGGGCGACGATGTGGCCTTCGTTGCCGTCGAGTTGAGCGGCAACGCGGCCGGCGGCCTGCCGGTGTCGGTGGCGGGACTGCGTGCCGTGCGCGCCGTGGCGGACGCCCATGGAGTGCCGCTGGTGCTCGACGCCACCCGCGTCCTGGAGAACGCCGCGTTCGTCGTGGCCGAGGAGGAGGCGTGGCGGGGTGCCGATCTCTGGAAGGCCGCGGAGGCCCTGCTCGCCTCGGCATCCGTCGCGTCCCTGAGCCTGTCCAAGGACTTCGGCGTCTCCTGCGGCGGTCTGCTGGTCACGGGGCTGCCCGCGCTGGCCGGCCGGCTTCGCGAGCGAATCGCCGTACGCGGAGCCGAAACCGGGCTCGCCACGCGCCGGCTGCTCGCCCGGGCGCTCGCCGAGCAGGACGAGGTGGCGGAGCTGGTCGAGGAGCGGATGGCCGCGGTCAGGACGGTGTGGAGCGGGCTCAGGGAGGCCGGGGTGCCGGTCGCCGAGCCGGTCGGCGGCCACTGCGTCCTGCTGGACGTGGACCGTATGGAGCGCTTCGCGGGCCTTCAGCACCCGGTCGAGTCCGCTCTGGCCTGGATCTACCGGGGTACCGGGGTGCGTGCCGCGCCGCATCTCGGTGACCCTGGGCGGATCCGGCTCGCGATACCGCTCGGATTCGGCGGCGAACGAGCCGCGGACGTGGCCGCTCGGCTGGCCGCGCTGTGGCGGGACGACGCCCCGGTGCCGGACCTGCTGCCGGTCGGCGGGCCGCGGCTGGCGGACGCCCCGCCGAGGTTCCATCCGGCCGCCGCGCTGCCCCAGGACATCGAGGGCGCCATGCGCGAGGGCCATCGGGCCCGGGACGACAACGCGGCCGTGCTGGCCGAGCACGCACCCGGCACCGAGCGCCGGCTGCTCACCCTGCCGGAGGGCGAGGTGGAGGTCTTCACCGCCGGCACCGGTCCGGTGCTGCTCCTGATGACCCCGTTCAACATCGGCGCGGGGGTGTTCGCCCACCAGTTCGCGCAGCTCGCCGGCCGGTACCGGATGATCACCGTGCACCACCCGGGTGTCGGCGCCACCACGGTCCGCGCCGACCTGACGCTCGACGGCATCGCGTCCCTGTACCGGACGGTGCTCGACCGGCTCGGGGTCACCGGCGAGGCGCATGTGCTGGGCGCGTCGTTCGGCGGTCTGGTGGCGCAGAGCTACGCGCTGGCCCACCCGGAGAGCACCGCGTCGCTGACCCTCGTGGGCAGCTCCTACAAGGTCGGCAACCGCAACAGCGAGGTCAACCGGCTGTCCATCGTGGCGGCCGAGGACTTCGACCGCATGGCGGCCCACGACGGACTGCCCCCGGGCGGCCGGGCCGGGGTGGAGGAGCTGCTGCTGCGCTGCGAGAGCATGGACCCGCAGACCGGGCTCAGTTACCTCGATGTGTTCGCCGCCCAGCCGACGCTCTTCGCCCGGCTGCCGGAGATCGCCGTGCCCACCCTCGTGCTGCGCGGCAGGCACGACACCGTGATCCCGGTGAAGGCCGTCCATCTGCTGCACGGCGCCATCCCGGACTCCCGGTACCACGAACTCGCCGACGCCGGCCACTTCCCGTGTCTCACCCACCCCGAGGACGTGCATCGGCTGCTGCTGCCGTTCCTCGCCGAACACGAGCCGGGCGGCGACCGGCGGACGGGGAGCCGGGGATGACCACGATCCGCCGTACAGAGCTGATCCGCCCGGGCATGTGCGGCCACAATTCGCTGTTCGCGGGCCAGATCGGCGACTGGACCTGGGACGCGGTCGCCGAGGCCTGCGACACGGACGTGCTGCGCGCCCGGGACGCCTCGGGCGCCCCCACCTATCTGTCCTTCTTCTACTACCGGATCCGCGGCAGCCGCCGGTTCCATCTGCGCACCCCCGCCTTCGGCGACGAACTGCACATCACCACCCGGCTGTTCGGCTTCGGCAGCGAGTCGGTGCTCACGCTGCACCGGATCACCCGCTCTGCCGAGCGGGCGGCGCGGCCGCTCGAACCCGAGGACTTCTACGCCTTCGCCGACCCGGACTGCCTGTATGTGGAGAACTTCAACCGCTGGGTCGCGCGCGGCACCCCGGGCACCAACTCCGGTCTCGTCCGCGCCTCGCCGCCGGACTTCCGGCACCGGCACCTGCCGGAGCTGCCCGCCCGGTACTCGCCCCGGCACGCCTACGACCGGGCCCGGCGGGCGCTGACCTTCCTCGACCACGACGGCGATCTGCTGGAGTCGGAGCTGAGCGTCGGCTACGAGGTCGACCCGTCCAGGGACCTCAACGGCGCCGGACTGCTCTACTTCGCCTCCTACTTCTCCATCGTCGACTTCGCGCTGCTGCGGCTGTGGCGGTCCCTGGGTCGCGACGACCGGTCCTTCCTCGACCGCGTCGTCCAGGACCAGCAGCTGTGCTGTCTCGGCAACGCCGACGCGGGGCAGCCGCTCGACGCGGAGGTGCGGCACTGGCGGCGCCCGGACGGCCGTGAGGCGGTCGACGTGGTGCTGCGCGACCGGACCGCCGGCCGGCTCCTGGCCGTGTGTTCGCTCCAACTGGAGGGAGAGAAGGACCGATGACCACGCCAACCGGCGCCCGGGAGCGGATGACCGCGGTGGTACGAGAGGTGGTCGGCCGGATCCTGCCGGATGTGTCCCCGGAGAAGGTCACGGGGGACAAACATCTCAAGGACCTCGGCGCCGACTCGGTCGACCGGGTCGAGATCATCCTCGGGATCATGGACCGGCTCGGCCTCGACGAGCCGATGTCCGGTTTCAGTGACCTGCCGGACATCGACGCCCTGATCGACTTCCTCCTCCACACCGGGGAGGTGTGACATGGGCTACGGCATCGAAGCGCTCAACGTGTACGCGGGGCTCGCTCAGATCCCCGTGCCGGAGCTGTTCGCCGGCCGGGGACTCGATCCGGAGCGGCTGGCCAATCTGGCGATGCACCAGCGCTCCATCGGGCTGCCCTTCGAGGACCCGGTGACCAACGCCGTCAACGCGGCCAAACCGCTCGTCGACGCGCTGGACCAGGCCGACCGGGACGCCGTCGAACTCGTCGTCACCTCCACCGAGTCGGGCCTCGACCTCAGCAAGTCGGTCGCCTCCTACGTCCACGAGTACCTGGGACTCGGCCGCGGCTGCCGTGTCTTCGAGGCCAAGCAGGCCTGCTACGCGGCGACTGGAGTGCTCCAGCTCGCCGCCGGCTATCTCGCCTCGGGTCTCTCGCCCGGCGCCAAGGCCCTGGTCGTCGCCACCGATGTGGCCCTCGTCGACGAGCGGGCCGGATACGCCGAGCCCGCCACCGGCCACGGCGCCGCCGCGGTCCTGCTCGGCGACCGGCCGACCGTGCTGGAGCTGGACCTCGGCGCGTTCGGTCTGCACAGCTACGAGACCCTCGACTCGGCCAGGCCCACCCCCGAGTTCGACATCGCGGACGTCGACCGCTCCCTCTTCGCCTACCTGGACTGCCTCACCCACAGCTTCGCCGACTACCGGCTGCGGGTCGAGGACGCCGATCTGCGCACCACCTTCGGCCTGCTGGCGATGCACACTCCGTTCAGCGGGCTGGTCCGCGCCGCCCACCGCAAGCTCATGCGCGAGGCCGGGGCGAGCGCACGGCAGGCGGACGAGGACTTCGACCGGCGGGTGCAGCCCTCGCTGGAGTTCCCGGCGCGGGTCGGCAACCTGTGCTCCGGATCGGTGTATCTGGCCCTCGCCAGCCTGCTGTCCACGGCCGCGATCGACGAGGACGTCCGGATCGGTCTCTACTCCTACGGCTCCGGCTGCTCCGCGGAGTTCTTCAGCGGGGTGGCCGGCCCGGACTCCGCCCGTGCGGTGCGGGCGATGGACATCGGCGGACAGCTGTCGCGGCGGCGGGAGTTGACCTTCGGAGACTACGCCGGGCTGCTGCCGGAGAACCTGCGCACCTTGGTGCCGGTGGAGAACCGGACGGTAGACGTCGACGCCTACGAGACGTATCTGCCGAAGGACCGGGCGCTGCTGGTCCACACCCGGACCAAGGACTACCACCGGATGTATGAGTGGCGATGACCGCCGAAAGGAGAGACGACCATGAGTGACGCGGTCCTGAGCGCGATCCGCAGCAGCGTCCGGGTGGTTCTGCCCGAGGTCGACCCGGACCTGGTGACGGAGGACGTCTCCCTCACCGACCTCGGTGCCAACAGCATCGACCGGGTCGACGTGGTCACCATGGCCATGGACGCGCTGGGCATCAGCCTCTCCGTCACGGAGTTCACGGACGTGCACGACATCGGCTCCCTCGCCCGGCTGCTGCGCAGGCACACGCCGTGACCGAAGTCCTGATCACCGGTGCGGGGGTGCTGTGTTCGACGGCGGCGGACGTCGACTCCTTCACCCGCTCGCTGCGCGCCGGTACCTCGGGCATCGGCCTGCGCAGCGTCGACGGCAGCCACAGCCACCTGCGGCCGCTGCTCTGCGCGGACCTGCCGGACTTCGACCTGCGGACGGCAGTCGCGGATCGCGCGGAACCGCTGCGCCGGTCGGCGGCCCGGATCGCGGGCCGCTCGCCGCTGCCGGTGCAGGCCTCCGTGGCGGTCGCCCTGGAGGGGTGGGAGCGTGCGGGTCTCGACCGGGCACAGGTCCCGGGCGAGCGGCTGGGGCTGGTGGTCGCGGGGCACAACCTGGGCGGCCGGTACGCGGAGGAAGTGCGGCCCCGCTACACCAGCAGCCCGGTGCATCTGCCCGCCCGTTACCCGCTGCAGTTCATGGACACCGACCACGTCGGCACGGTCAGTCAGCTGCTGGGCATCACCGGCGAGGGGTACACCGTCGGCGGGGCGTCGGCCAGCGGGAACGTCGCCATCGTCAACGCGGCCCGGCTGGTCGCCGCCGGCGCGGTCGACGTCTGTCTGGTGCTCGGGGCACTCACCGACCTGTCGGACATGGAGCGGCAGGCGTTCTACAACCTGGGCGCGATGGCCGGAGGCCGGGGCACCCCGCCGGAGCGGGCCGGCAGGCCGTTCGACGCCGACCGAGAGGGCTTCGTCCCCGGCCAGGGGGCGGCCTGCCTGGTCCTGGAGTCCGCCGCCTGCGCCGCCCGGCGCGGCGCCGTCCCCTGGGCCCGGCTGGAGGGCTACGCCATGCGGCTGTCCGGCAACGGACTCGCCGATCCGAACCCCGCCGACGAGGCCGACGTGATGCTGCGGGCACTGCGGCACGCGCGCCTCTCGCCGGAGCGGATCGACTACGTCAACGCGCACGGCACCGGGTCCGCGCTCGGCGACGAGGTGGAACTGGAGGCGCTGCGGGCCGTGTTCGGCTCCGGCGGTCCCCGCGTCAACTCGACCAAGGGGCTGGTCGGCCACTGCCTGTGCGCGGCGGGCGTGGTGGAGGCGGTCGCCACCCTCGTACAGCTGCGGCACGGCTTCGTCCATCCCAACGCCAACCTGGTCACGCCGATCGGCGAGGGCGGGCGGCTGGTCGGGGCCCGGTCCGAGCCGGCCGGCATCGGCCGCGCCATGTCCAACGGCTTCGGTTTCGGCGGCTTCAACACCAGCGTGGTGTTCGGCCGGCCGGAGCACCAGTGAGACGGGGAGAACGGTGAAGACACATCCGACGGTGGCGTCCCGCTGGCTGGCCGGTGACGCGGGGGTCGGCACGGACTCCGCCGCGGTCCGGCTGTTCTGCTTCGCGCACGCCGGTGGCGGCTCCACCGCCTACCGGCCGTGGCGGCTGGCGCTGGCCCCGGGCATCGACGTGCGCTGCGTCGTCCTGCCGGGCCGGGAAGCGCGGGTACGCGAACTGCCGTACCGGAGGGTCGAGCAGCTGCTGGACCCGTTGTGCGAGGCCCTCGAGCCGTATCTCGACCGCCCGTACGCCTTCTTGGGGCACAGCCTCGGCTCGATCCTCGCCTACGAGACGGCCCGGCGCTTCACCGGAGGACCGCACCCGGGTCCCGGGCTTGTCGTGGTGTCCGGCCGGCGGGCGCCGCGGCTGCCCACCGCGCGGCAGGGATACTCCACGCTGCCGGACGCCGAGTTCCTCAGCGCCCTCGGTGTGCTGGGCGGCACACCGCCCGAGGTGCTGGGGGAACGCCAGCTGCTCGACCTGCTGCTGCCGACGCTGCGCGCCGACTTCGAGCTGAACGAGTCCTACCGCCCGCTGCCCGGCCCTTTGCTGCGCTGTCCCGTCGCCGCCTACATGGGCGCCGACGACACCGAGGTGGACCCGCCCGAGCTGCTCGCGTGGGGCGAGGAGACCTCGGCCGAGTTCACGATGCGAGTCTTCTCCGGTGGCCACTTCTACCTCAAGGACGGCGGCAACGACGTGCTCGGCGCCCTCGGCCAGGATCTGGCCCGCGCCCTGCCCTGCTCAATCTTGGGCAGTGCCGAGCCGCCCGCCGTGTGAGCCTGCTGGCGCAACGAACCGTTACGGGAAGGACTTCACGTGCGACTGAGACGATCGCTCACCACCGCGGCGGTCGCGGGCACCGCCGCCCTCGCCACCGCATTCGCCGTCGTCAGCCCCGCCGCGGAAGCCACCGGCGGCGGTGGGCACAAACCGGTCACCGTGGCCCAGCGTCCGGCCCTCCCCACCGACCTCCCGCGCCTGACCGTGCAGCTGCCGGACATCCCGCCCGGAGAGACCTTCTCGGAAGAGGAGATGCTCGACTGGTTCGAGTGCGCCGGCGTCGGCAAGAACAAGTCGCCCGCGATCAAGTGGAAGGGTGCCCCCACCGGCACCAAGAGCTATCTCATCTCCATGTTCGACGTGGACGCGAAGACCTCCAGCGGCTTCTGGCACTGGTCGGCCTGGAACATCCCCGCCACCACCCAGTCGCTGCCCAAGGGTGCCGGCACCCCGGGCGACCCGGGTCTGCCCGCACCGTCCGTCCTCGGCCGGACCGACTTCGGCACCACCGGGTACGGCGGCGCCTGCCCGCCGGCCGGTGACCGCCCGCACCGCTACGTCTTCACCGTGGTGGCCCTCGACGTCGAGGACATCAAGGTGCCCAAGGACCTCCCCATGGCGGCCGTCAACGTCGTCATGCAGTCGCACGCCCTCGCCGCGGGGTACCGGACGGTCGTGTTCGGCCGCTGACCCGGGCGGGCCGTCGTCCATCCGTACGTGGTGGCGGAACAGCCCGTCCGCCACCGGAACCCCGAAAGGCTGTGCAATGACCACGATCGCAAAGGGCACCCTGGACGTCTCCGACTGGGTCGAGTCGGTGGTCGCCGAGGGCGCCGGCCAGAGCAAGCAGGCCGCCGCGCACTGCCAGGCCGCCTTCACCGGCGACCTGGAGGGCAGCGGCCGCGCGGACTGGCTGCTCGTCTACGTCACGGAGGGGCTGACGCGGTTCGTCGGCACCCAGCGCTTCGAGGGCAAGCTGACCGGCCGGTCCGGCTCCTTCGTGCTCCAGACCTACGGCACCTACGCGGAGAGCGGTGTGGAGGTCACCTGGGAGGTCGTCCCCGGATCCGGTTCGGGCGAACTGGCCGGTCTGTCCGGCACGGGCGGCTACCGCAACGCCGACTACACCCTGGAGTTCTCCCTCACCTGACGGACGACACATCAAAGAGGGGCCGGTGCGAGTGCGCCGGCCCCTCCCTCATGCCCGGAGACGGTCGGCGGTCACCCGAGGGGCCTCCCACGGCATGCGCCGGTGCCGGGCGAAGCCGGCGATACGGTCCCGCACCGCCGGTGACGCCATCAGCCGGGCGAACTCCTCCACCGCGGTCTCCTCCGACTCCTCCACCGCCGGCCACAGCCGCCCGAAGTACCGCTTGCCGTCGCCGATGACGCCGTCGTCGATCTTCGTCAGGCGCGAGGCGAGCCGACGCAGCAACGGCTCCGGGTCATCGGTGACCTCGTCCACCAGGCCGGTCCCGGCCGCTCGTCCGGCCATGACGGGCAGGGTACTCAGCGTCATCGCGTACGCCGGCTGGAAGCCCACGCGGCGGATCAGGAACGGTGCCACGGAGCACGGCAGCAGACCCCATAGCGCCTCCGGCAGCGCGAAGCTGCTCCGCTCGCTGGCGTACACGAAGTCCCCTGCGGCGACGAGTCCGACGCCGCCGCCGGTGACCCGGCCGTCCACGACGGAGACGATGATCCGCCGGGTCGTGGTGAACCGGCGCAGCAGCCCGTAGAACGCCCGGCCGCCCTCGGCCGCCTGCTCGCCGTCCCGCGCTCCCGTCTCCTCGCCGCCGGCCACGTCGGCGAAGTCCATCCCGGAGCAGAACACCGGCCCGGCGGCCTCCAGCACCACCATCCGCAGGGTGGGGTCGCTCTCGGCCGTGTCGAGAACGGCGTGCATTTCCCGCAGCAGCGTGGCGTTGATGCCGTTGCCCTGCTCGGGCCGGTTGAGCAGGACGCGCAGCGCCGCGGGGCGTCGGCTGATCTCCAGTGCCCGGTATTCCATGATCAGCTCCAGCGGTAGCGGCGGTGGAAGTCGACGACCTTGTCGAGCACCAGCAGTCCGCGGCCGGCGAACTGCCTTTCGTACACGTCGACGTAGGCGGAGGTGTCGTACGCGTGGTCGCGCACCCCGGCCATGCGGTGCAGGCTGAGGTCGCTGATGAGCTCGTACTCGGGGAGGGACAGCGGGTACCGGTCGGCGATCGCGGCGGCGATGCCCCGCTCGGCCGACCGCCGTCGGCCGGCCGGTGTGACGACCCCGCTGTAGAACTCCGAGGCGCAGCCCGACCCGTAGGAGAACAGGCCCAGCCGCTTCGGGGCGTCCAAGGGCACGTGGTCGACGAGCGAGCACAGCGCCAGGTAGAGGGAGGCCGAGTAGATGTTGCCGACCTGGACGGCGTAGCGCAGGCACGGCTCGACGCGGGTCGCGAAGTCGGCGTCGATCTCGGCCGGCGCGGCGGGGCTCTCCGCTCTGCGCAGCCTGCGGTAGGCGCCCTTGACCATGCCCGCGAACGGCGTGTGGAAGACGAGATGGTCGAAGCTGGTCGTCAGCTCCGCAGCGGGCACGCGTTCGCGGTAGGCGCGGAAGCTGTGCACCAGGCACTCCATGTACGCCATCAGCGACAGGTCGGAGTCGCCGGCTTCCAGGTCCGGCCGTGGCCGCAGGGTGTCCATGACCTCGAAGCTGTGGTAGCCGTTGGCGCCCAGGTCGAGGGCGAGGACCTGCGGGTCGTTCCCGACCAGCATGGCCACCGCGCCGGCGCCCTGTGAGGGCTCCCAATAGGTCGCGCGGGCGGCGACGCTGGAGGCGTCGGCGGCGATGACCAGCGCCCTGGCGCCGGGAACCGGGCTGGCTGCGATGACGGCCGCGGCCGTCTGCAGTGCCGCGGTGCCTCCGTAGCAGGCGTGTTTGACCTCGAACGACCGGCAGCGTCTGCCGAGGCCGAGATGGTCCTGCACATAGGTGCTGATGGGTTTGCCGAAGTCGAGCCCGGACTCCGTGCCGACGACCACCAGTTCGATCTTCTCCCGCTCGGCCGGCGACAGGGCCTGTACGAGCGGACGGGCGGCGTTGACCGCGTTGGTGACCGGGTCCTCGCACGGCAGGTTGACGGACTTGCGCTCCATCATCAGGTTGGCCATGCGGCGGGCGTCCAGGCCCCGGGCCTCGAACAGTTCCCGCACTCCCAGGCAGGCGCGCCCTACGTAGGCGTTGATCGCCTCGATGCCCACGCTCATCCGGCCTGTCCCTCCTTCTCGTCGGGCCGCGCGGCCGACAGCACCGCGGGGGCCGTCTCGGCCTCGCGGAGCAGTTCGTCCGCGCTCTGCTCGATCCGGCCGGTGGCCCACCGCAGCAGCGGCGGCGCCATCACCGAGGTGGCCACGGCGATCAGCACCACGACGGTGTACGCGGCGGTGGTGAGGATCTCCAGCCGCAGGCCCACCGAGGCCACGACGATCTCCACCGCGCCGCGGGCGTTGAGCCCGGCGCCGATGGCGATCCCCTCCCAGCGGCTGAGCCGTCCGGCCCGCGCTCCGAGATAGGCGCCGGCGAACTTGCCGAGGGTGGCAAGGAGCAGCACCGCGATCCCGGCGAGCAGGACGGCCGGGTCGGCGAGGGCGGTCAGATCGATCCGCAGTCCGGCCGTGGCCAGGAACAGGGGCGCGAAGACGGCGAGTGTGACGCTGTGCAGGGGGGCGAGCAGCCGCCGGTCGACCGTCGAGGCGACGAGCAGGCCGGCCACGAACGCGCCGAACACCGCCTCCAGTTCGAGCGCCTGGCCGGCCGAGGCACCGAGCAGGATGACGATCGCCGCGACGGCGGCCGCCGGGCCGGGGTCGCCGGCCCGGTTGACCCGTTGCATCACCCAGCGGACCAGGGGGCGACCCACGAACAGCATGGCCACCACGAAACCTGCGAGCGACAGCACGGCGAGGGCGGCCTCGGCCGCGTCGAGGGTGCCGATCGCCATGGTGGAGACCAGGGAGAGCAGAAACCATCCCACCGCGTCGCTGACCGCCGCGGAGGCCAGCGTCAGCTGGCCCACGTTGCGGTGCATCAGCCGCATGTCGGAGAGCGTCTTGGCGATCACCGGGATCGCACTGACGCTCAGCGCGACCCCGAGGAACAGCGCGAAGACGGGACGCTCCGCCGAGTCGCCGAGCAGCGCCCGCGGCACCAGGAAACCGGCGGCGACGCCCAGGATCATCGGGATCAGCAGGCCGCCCAGGCTGACCTTGACGATCACACCGCGTCTGCGCCGCAGCATGCCCAGGTCCATATGGGCGCCTGCGACGCCGACGAACATCACCACCGCCAACTGGGCGACCGCGTCCAGCAGATGGGCCTGATCGGCCTGTGCGGGCAGCAGCCGTTCGGCGAGTTCCGGGGCCACGGCGCCGAAGACGGACGGCCCGAGCAGGATGCCGGTGGTCAGCTCGCCGACGACGGCCGGAAGGCCACACCGGACGGCGAGCCGGCCCATGCACAGCGCCAGCAACAGCAGGACGCCGAGCTGGAGCAGGAAGAGCTGGACGTGATGGGCGTCGAGCGGTGGTGCCGTCCCGTACGCGAGCACGCGCATCTCAGGCAGCCGTCCGCTGGGAGGAGACCTGCCGGGGCTGATAGCCCTCGGCTATGAAGTTCTGCAGCCGGGGCTCGTGGATCGCCATGAAGCAGTCCCGGCCCCGGTTGACCAGGCCCGCGTTGCGGAACCGCTTGAGGAAGTAGCCCACCCGGGAGCGGGTGGTGCCGACCATCGCGGACAGCTCCTCCTGGGTGATCTTCTCCTGTATCCGCAGCAGGTGCTCCTCGCGCCGGCCGAGCTTCTGGCCCAGGTGGAGCAGGACGGCCGCGAGACGGTACTCGCTGTCCTCCGTCACCAGGCCGGCGATGAGCTGCTGACGCTCGAAGAGGCGGCTCGCCATGTGGCGCACCATCTCGTCGCGCAGCCCCGCGTCCTCCATCGCCGCGACGACCTGGGCCGCCGGTATGCGGTACAGCACGACCGGGGTCATCGCCGACACCATCTCGGTCCTGCCCTCCCCGACCAGGCAGAGCTCGCCGAAGACCTCGCCCACGGAGTAGATGTCGAGCAGGCATTCCTTGCCCTCGCGGGACGGCACGATCGCCTTCACCTGCCCCCGTTCGATCAGGTAGATGCTGCGGTCGCGTTCGAGACATCCGTACACGATCTCGCGGCGGGCGACTTTGACGGTAGTGACGGTCAGGGCCTGGGCGCGGATGAGCTGAGCGAGCATCTCGCCGAGCCGTGCCGAGGTAAGGGGGAGGATCATCGACAGCGGCCCCCTTCCGCGGTGCGGGTCCGACCGGCCCTACTGGTGCACTGCCGTTGGCTGTAACTGGAACCGTTCACTTTCCCCCTCGTTTCGGTTCTGTCCGGACGAGTTGCATCCGGAATGTTCAGCTGCTCAGCGCCCACTGATGTGCCGACCGTCGAAGGAGGTGTACGGCGATATGCTGATGATTCATCCGGCGCCGGGCACAAAGCCGCGACAAGCCTTGGATGAAGAATTACGCCCCCGTTGTCGGCAGCGACACACATAACGCGGAGTGCGGCTCACGCGTGTGCAGCGCCGGCGTTCAAACTATGGCCGGAATCCGATGGTTTCCAGTGATGAAGCACCTACGTGCCATGTGAATTCCGGGCAGTTGTACGGCCGAAAACTGTCGGTTGGCTTGCCGGTGGATGATCGGACCGGGGCCGGGGCGGAGGTCGCCGCCCCGGCCCTCGGACGTCAGGACGACGCGTCCGTGTTCAGGTCGTACTCGAAGGTGTAGTTGTGCTTGCCGTCCGTGGGGACGACATTGAGCTTGCCGCTGATGGTGCTCAGCTCGCCGGTACCGGAGTCGGGTACCACGACGATGCTCAGGTCGCCCTCCCCGCGCGTGGAGATCGCGCTGTGCTGGAGGATGAAGCTGCCCTTGTGTCCGTGCACGGTGCCGGTGAAGCGCTCGATCGCCACATAGCCCGCGGACGTCGGTTCACTGGTCATGGCCTTGATCAACTCGGTGACGCTCGTGCCTTCGAGGTCACCGGTGAAGGTCTTGGTGACGACGACCTTGGACAGCGTGGTGCCCTCATCCGTGAGGTAGGGCGGCTGTTCGTCCCAGACGAGTTCGAAGGTGCCGGCGGCCGTGGTGCTCATCGTGTGCTCCTCATCATCGAGTGGCGAATTTCTGTGCTGGCCAGTTACTTGGGGGTCCGAGTGGCGTACATACCCCAGTGCTGAGGGGTCAGAGCCATGTCTTGCAGGGTGCTCTGGACGAACATCCGCTCCCAGCCGCCACCACCCTTCTCGTCCGGGATCCACTGCTTCGTGAAGAGCATACGAGCGGCGGAGTCGACCCGGGCCCGCAAACCCATCAAGTGGTAATAGTCGGTGATGGAACGCAGATGAATGAACCAGTGGATCCGGTCGGACAGACCGAATGCCTCCTCGTAGAGATAGATCGTCGCGTGGCCGGCGAGGCTCTTGTTCCATCCCTCGGCGAGGGCCCGTGCGAACTGCCGCCCCTCGGCACGGAATGCGTAGTTCAGCTCCCCGGTGCGGTGCATCAGCAGTCCGCAGTTGGCGGAGTTCAGCACCTCGTCGTCGGGCTGGCTGCTCTGGTGGGCGGCCGTCGGCACCACGAAGCGCTCGACGTTCGCGCCCTCCACGGCGACCACGGTGTCGGGCTTCTCCTCGGCCGTGCCGTACATGCCGAAACTCTGCGGGATGAGCACGACCTCCTGGAGGCTGCCGTCGATGAACATGCGTTCCCATGAGCCGCCACCCCGCTCCTCGGGAATGCGGTTGCGCATGATGACGTCCCGCCAGCCCTCGTCCTGGCTGCCCATGGCGATCAGCTTCTCGTAGGCGTCGAATGACTCCAGGTGGATCAGCCAGTGCAGCCGGTCCTCGGTGCCGAAGGTCTCCTCGTAGAGGAAGACGCTGGCGGTGCCCACGTACTTGGTGTTGATGTACTCGGCGAGCTCCCGGGCGAACTTGCGGCCTTCGGAGCGGAACTCGGCGCGCAACTGCCCCACCCGTTCCACCACGACGCCCGAGTTCCCGGAGTGGAGGAGCTCGGACAGCGCCACCGAGGTCTGGCGGTGCGCCACCGGCAGGCTGAACTGCGTGGACTCTTGACTCATGACAGGGTTCCTGCCCTTCAGGGTCGGATCTTTCGGTGGAATCGACAGCCACTCGCGCAGCCGGTGCTTGAGGACTTTGCCGGTCACCCCGCGGGGCAGGGCCTCGACCAGGTGCACGACCGAGGGGAGCTGATGGGCGCTCAGCCGCTCCCGGAGCGAGGCCAGTACGTCGTCCGCCTGCTCCGGGGCGTCCAGTACGAGCACGGCCTCGACGCGCTCACCGCCGTCCGGGCCGGGTGCGCCGAGCACGGCCGCCTCGCGCACCGCGGGATGGTCGTAGAGCGCGCCCTCCACCTCGATCGAGGAGACCGGCCGCTCCCCGGCGTGGATGACGTCCACCATCCGGTCGAAGAGGTAGAGGTCGCCGTCGCCGCCGACATAGCCCAGGTCGCGGGTGCGGATCCAACCTCCCTGGCGCAGCTCGGCGTTGAGGGCCTCGTCGAGATAGCGGCGCCTCGCGGCCTGCGCACGCAGCCAGATCTCGCCGATCTCGCCGTCGGGCACGGGCTCGCCGTCGGGACGGGCGACGCGCAGTTCGGTACCCGGCGCCGGACGGCCGAGCGCCGTCGGCCGCGCGGGGTCGTAGGACCCGAGGATCACCGCGGGCACCGCCTCGCCCTGGGCGTATGCGGTGTTGATGGCGACGTCCGGCATCATCGCCCGCAGCGCGGTGGCCGTGGACGCCGGCAGCGCCGCCGACGCGAGCGCCAGTGTCGTCACACTGCTCAGGTCGTGCCGCTCGGCGAGCCGGCTCGTGACCATCCGCAGCCCCGTCCAGGGGGTCAGCAGCACCGTCGCGACGCGGTACCGGGCGATCAGGGCGCCCATGCCCTCGATGTCGTCGGGATCGCAGAGGATCACCATGGACGGTGAGTTCAGGGGCATCAGCGAGGCGCTCATCGCGCTGGACGGCGTCCCCATCGGCATGGGCGCGAGCAGCGGCGCCGAGCCGTCGAGCCGCCTGAGCCCGGCCGGCCGGCGGCCGTGCGTCAGCGTGCTGTGCGGGTTGGTGTAGGCCTTCGCCGGGCCGGTCGTGCCCGAGGTGTAGAGGATGTCCGCCAGGTCGTCCGCGCCGACGGGCACGTCGACCGGGGCGGTGTCGCCGTCGAGTTGCGACACCGCGCGCACCCAGCCCTCGAATCCGGCCGGTGGTGCCACGTCGGTGCCGTGCACCAGAACGGCCGCCCGGGTCTCGGTCCAGCGCCTGCGCGCCTCGTCGGGGTGGAGGCCTGCGGCGAGGTGCACACCGGTGCCGCCGGCCTTGAGCACGCCGAGATAGGCGACGGCGTAGTCGACCCAGTCCTGGCCGGTGAAGAACAGGGCGACCCGGGTGCCGCGCCGGACACCGCAGTCGAGCAGGGCCCGCGCCGCCGCGTTGGAACGTTCCTCCCACGCCCCGAAGGAGAGCGTCGTCGTGCCCGCGACATTGATGGCGATCTGCTCGGGCTCCCGCTCGGCCCGCTGACGCAGCAGGCCGTGCACCGTCTCGATGCGTTCCGGTTCGGATCCGTCTCGGTCAGGAGGGTCGGTCGACATGTCCGAAAGCTAGGGCGCCGGAACGAAGGCCTACAGCTCACAACTGAGCACTTCCGCAGGAGGAGCCGACACCTCTGTACACAAGCGAAGGAATCGTCCCGGCCTGCCCAACAGTGAGCAGACGTGTCCGGCGCCGCGGGCGGAGCATGTGGGGCCGACCCTCTGAAGGGATGGAGAGATGGCAGACCAGCTACAGCCGATGGTGACCGACTGGACCCGTGCGCTCGCGGTCGTGGCCCACCCCGACGATGTGGAGTTCGGTGCGGCCGGGGCGATCGCCGCCTGGACGGCCGAAGGCAAGGACGTGGCCTATCTGCTGCTGACCCGTGGCGAGGCCGGCATCGACGGTATGGAGCCCGCGCGGGCCGCTGAGGTACGGGAGGCCGAGCAGCGTGCCAGCGCCAAGCTCGTCGGCGTCGGCGAGGTCGAGTTCCTCGACTACCAGGACGGTGTCATCGAGTACGGCGTCGGCCTGCGCCGCGACATCGCCCATGCGATCCGCCGCCACCGGCCGGAACTGGTCGTCGGCTTCAACCACCACGACACCTTCCCCGGCGGCAAGCGGAACTCGGCCGATCACCGGCACACCGGGCAGGCGCTGTTCGACGCGGTCGCCGACGCCGGCAACCGCTGGATCTTCCCCGACCCGGAGCTGGAGCCGTGGGGCGGGGTGAAGCACATCGCGATCGCGCAGTCGCCGCAGCCGACCCATGCCGTGGACATCACCGACACGCTCGACGTGGCCATCGCCTCCATCGAGGCCCACGCGGCCTATCTGAACGGCATCGGGATCAAGGACATCCGGGGTCCGTTCACCTCGATCGCCAACACCATGGGGGAACGCTTCGACAACCGCCCCACCATCGCCCTGGAGGTCATCACGCGCTAGGCCCTATGCGCCGACATGGTCCGGGGCCGGTGAAGCCGTCGCTTCACCGGCCCCGGACCGTCGTGTGTTTCAGTCCCGGTGCCGCGGTGCCAGCAGCGTCTCGCTCATGGTGCCGTCGACGAAGAGCCGCTCCCAGGTACCGCCGCCCTTGAAGCCGGGGATCCACTGGCGGGACAGCAGCGCACGCACGCCGGGATCCTTCTCGGCCAGCTCGGTGAGGCGGACGTAGGCGTCCATCGAGGAGAGGTGGATCAGGGTGTGCAGCCGGTCCTGGCGGCCCCACATCTCCTCGAAGAGGAACGCCGTCGCCGAGCCGGGGAGGGCCTCGTTGACGGCGTTCGCCCACTCGTAGAGGAAGACCCGCGCCTCGTCGCGGAACGCGTACCGCGCCTGCACCACCCGGTGCACGGTGAGCGCGGAGTTGGCCGAGTGCAGCAACTGTTCTGCCGGCAGGGTCGTCTGGAACCTCGCCGCGGGCTGGAAGGTGTCGGAGTGCTCGTGGTCGCCGTGGCCGAGGCCGTGCTGCGGGCAGATCACCGTCTCGGAGATGCTGCTCTCCACGAAGATCCGCTCCCAGCCGCCACCGCCCTTGGTGGGCAGCCGGTCGAGGTCGGTGACCTCACGCCACTTCTTGTCGTGGTCGACCTTGTCGAGCAGCCGCCCGTAGTCGTTGGGGTGCTTCATGTGCAGGATCCAGTGGAGCCGGTTGTACGCCCCGAACAGCTCCTCGTAGAGGAAGACGGAGACGTGGCCCACGTCGCCGGGGTTGATCAGCTCCACCAGTTCGTGGGCGAACTGCAGCCCCTCCGCACGGTGTTCGTAGGTGATCAGCCCGCTGCGGTGCACCAGGAAGCCGGCGTTCGCGGAGTGCAGCACCTTGTCCAGCGGCACGCTGCTCTGCAGATGCGCGGGACGGAACCGCTGCGCGGGCGCTCCTTCGGCCACGGAGGTCATGGTCGCGTTCCTTTCGCTGGGGGTCAGGGGGAGGTGACGACGGGGGAGTCCGACGCCCGTATGCGCTCGGCCAGGCGGGCGGGGGTGGGGCACTTGAAGAGATCCGCGAGGCGCAGCTTGCGGCCCGTGCTCTCCTCCACCCGCGCGAGCAGGGTGATGCCCAGCAGGGAGTGGCCTCCCCGCACGAAGAAGTTGGTGTCCGGGCCGATCTCGGCGGCGCCGTCCTCGCCCTTGCCGTCGAGGAGTTCTCGCCACAGGGAGACGAGTTGAGCGATCAACTCGTCCGGCTGCCCGGTGCCGGGGTCGTCCACGTCTGCTCCTTCCTTCTCTTCTCGGCGCAGCAGGTCGTCGACGACACGCGCGGTCTCGACGCTGCGCAGCAGATCGGTGTGGGACACATCGAGGTGGATCGCGCGCTCCACCAGCCCGGCCCGGTCCGCCGGGGGGAAGGTGTAGAGGCCCGCGTCCGGTGTGGCCCCGTTCACGGCGGTCGCCGATGCCCACGGCCGCCGGATCGGGCAGGACTCGGCGGCGGCGATCCAGTACAGGTAGGACGTGGACAGTCCGGTGAACTCGGCGGTGCGTTCGCCGCCCAGCCCGACCCGGGCGAACGCGGGTTCCACCACGTCCCGGACCAGCGCGGCGAACCGGTGTGCGTACCGCAGCAGTCCGGCGTCGTCACCGGTGACGAGTTCTCCGCCCTGCCCCAACTCGTTGACGGGGCCGAGCTCCCGGCCACGCGGCAATTCGTCGCCGGTGTCGGAGTCCCGGCCACGCCGCAACTTGTCGCCGTCGTCGGACTCCCGGCCTCGCCGCAACCCGTCGCCGCTGTCAGAGTCCCGGCCACGCCGCAACTCGTCGGCGGTGACAAGCTCCCGGCCCCGTCGCACGGCGTCCGCCGCCTCGTCCGGGGACAGCAGCGAGGCGAATCTGACGGTGACCAGCGACTCGTAGAAGTCGAGCATCATCCGGGCCCTGGCCGGCTCGGGATCGAGCAGGATCAGCCGTGGCCGCCGCTGCCAGCCGGCGATCTCCTCGGCCAGCGCCGCAGCGTACAGGGCACCGGTGCAGAACCCCAGGACCGCTCGCACCTCGCGGCCCGAGCCGCGTACGTCCCGCGCCCAGCGGGCGACCTGGTCCGCACCCGTCATCCCGACGGTCTCCCGCGGCGACGGCGGCGCCGTCTCCCACAGGTCGCAGTCGGCCGTCAGCAGCTCGGCGAACTCGGAGAACGTCGCTATGGGACGGCCGGCGGCGGAGAAGTCACAGGCCAGGACCAGCTCACCATGCTCGCTCCGGCGCAGGACACTCCACGCGGCGGGTGCTCCCATGCTCTCCTCCTCACGCGCTCGCGAACGGACCACCGCTCCCAGACTTTCCGCCGCGCACTCTCCCGTCTGCTCTGTTGTGAGCGTCTCTGTGCGTCTGGGCCGACCGCGGTGGATCTCCTCGCCCTCGCGCGCCACTCGCCCCGCGACCGCGCCGACTGCGCGGGTTCGCTCAATCCTGGGCATCGCACACCCGCCGTCGTTCGTAGCGTCGGAGGCGGCCGGGTACCGCCCGTCACGCCCCGACCGGACCGTCAGTTCGCCGGCGACCGATCGCCGGCGTGGACAAGGAGCCCCGATGGCCGAGCGCACCTACACGCCGGAGATCACCACCGGCTACACAGCCCATGACCTGCTGCGACGACGTGCGGAACTCCAGCCCGACCGGATCGCGCTCAACATCGACGACGGCCCCGTCATCACCTACGGCGAGTGGGACCGCCGCTCCAACGCCGTGGCCCGCGGGCTGCGCGACGCCGGGGTCGGCCGGGGGCAGGTCGTGGGGCTGGTCTTCCACGGCTTGGACTGGATCAACTACGCGGTTGCCTATCTGGGGGTCCTGAAGTCCGGGGCGACAGCCACCCACCTCAACCGGAGCGTGGGCACCGAGGAGATCATGGCGCGGATGAACCGGTGCTCCGCGGTGGGCATCCTGCACGGCGAGAACGTGGTGCCGCCCGCCGCCTTCACGGGGCTGACCGGGACCGTCACCACCATCGCCGCCTCCGACACCAGCGATCCGCGCATCCCGGTGTCGGTCACGGACATCGCCGACATCCTCTTCACCTCCGGCACCACAGGACCCGCGAAGGGATCCGCCTCACCGCACGGCAACCTCACCTACGGCCGCGGCCCGGAGGGCTTCCATCTCTTCGGCGACCCCGAACCGCTGCTGACGCCCATGCCCCTGGGCACCACGGCGAGCGCCACCACCGTCAACTTCTCCATCCACACCCCGTCGACACTCGTCATCTGCCCCATCGACGCACCCGAGCGGATGGCGCAGCTGATCGAGAAGTTCAGCATCGGCTCGATCATGATCACGCCGTGGCTGGCCATGCAGCTGGTGTACAGCGGCGCGACCGAGCGCTACGACCTGAGCTGTGTGGAGACCGTCGCCAACGCGTCGACGGCGCTGCCGCCCGCCATCGCCCGCAAGCTCCTGGAGGCGATGCCGAACGCGCGACTCAACATGTCCTACGCGGCCTCCGAGGCGGTGCCGGCCTCGATCGGCCACACCTTCGATCCCGCCGTGCCGATGGCCACCGGCCGCCCGCTGCGCGGCACCGAGCTGCGCATCGCCGACGAGAACGGCGACGAGGTCCCGGCCGGCGAGCTCGGCGAGATCTGGCTGCGCAGCCCCGCGCCCAAGCGCTACTACTTCGACAACCCCGAGCTCAACGCCAAGGTGCACGCCGACCGCTGGACCCGGACCGGCGACCTCGGCCGGGTCGACGAGACCGGGCTCCTCTTCTTCTTCGACCGGCGCAACGTGGCCATCACCACCGGCGGCAAGCTGGTCTCCACGATCGAGGTGGAGGCCGCCCTCTACGAGCATCCGGCGGTCCGGCAGGCGGCCGTCTTCGGCATCCCCAAGGGGGACGGGGACCAGGAGGTGGCGGCGGCAGTTGGCCTCTCGGACCCCCGGTACCTGGACGAACTGCCGGACTTCGTGGCCAGTTTGCTCTCCCCCGAGCAGATACCCACCCGCTGGCAGCTGGTCGACTCGATGCCGCGCAGCGCCAACGGAAAGGTGCTCAAGCACGTTCTGCGGGATCGGCTCGTCGCAGAGGCCGGGTGAGCCCGGTGGTCAACCTGGCCGCCGGCGCCGTCCCGCCCTCCCCGCACAGGACACTGCTCGACGAGGGCTCCCGGGTCCTGGAGGAGGCCGATCCGGCCCTGGCCGCCCTGCTCGACCGTGAACTCGCCCAGCAGTCCTCGACCCTGGCCATGGTGGCCTCGTCCAGCGTCGCCGACCCCTCGGTGCTCGCGGCGGCGGGCGCCGTCCTGGGCAACGTCACCGCCGAGGGGTATCCAGGGGCGCGCTACCACCCCGGCTCCGGTGCCTTCGACGAGGTCGAACGCCTCGCGGAGGAGCGGGCCCGCGCGGCCTTCGGTGCGCGGTACGCCAACGTACAGCCGCACTCCTGCTCCAGCGCCAATCTGAGCGTGCTGACCAGCCTGCTGCCGCCCGGCGGCGTCCTGCTCGGCCTGGGACTGGACTCCGGCGGCCATCTCACGCACGGCTCGGCCGCCTCCGTCACCGGTCACTGGTTCCGGGCCGTGCCGTACGGCCTCGACGACCACGGCAGGATCGACTACGCCGAGGTGCTGCGGCTGGCCCGCGCACACCGGCCCGGCGTCGTCGTTGCCGGCGCCAGCGCCTATCCGCGCCGGATCGACTTCGCCCGGTTCCGGGCGGTCGCGGACGACGTGGGCGCCTATCTCGTCGCGGACATCTCGCACATCGCGGGACTCGTGGCCGCGGGAGAACACCCGAGCCCCGTCGATCTCGCCCATGTCACGACCACCAGCACCTACAAGCAGCTCGGCGGCCCCCGCGGCGGGCTCATCCTGATCGGTGCCGAGCACAGGGCGACCGGCCCGGACGGACGGACCACCCTCGCCGAGCTGATGCGCCGGGCCGTCTTCCCCCGCTCGCAGGGCACCCCGAACCCGGCGGCGATCGCCGCCAAGGCCAGGGCGCTCGGCATGCTGCGCACCGAGTCCGCGCGCTGGACCGCCCGCCTCGTCGTGGAGAACGCCGAGGCCCTCGCCGAGGGCCTGATCCGGCGCGGCCGCGAGGTGCTGACCGGCGGCACCGACAACCACATGGTCGTCCTCGATCTGCGGCCGGCCGGCCTCAGCGGCCTGGTCGCCGAGCGCGCGCTCGAGGAGTGCGGCATTCTGGCCAACCGCAACACGATCCCCGGGGACACCCGGCCGGCCCTGGTGACCAGCGGGCTGCGGCTGGGCACCAACGTCCTTGCCCAGCGCGGCATGGGCCCCGCCGAGATGGCCCGGTGCGTCGAGCTGATCGACCGGGTGCTCACGGGCGTGATCAGCGTCGACGACACCACGCACGCGCTCGACCCGCACATCCGGCGCTCCGTGCGCGACGAGGTACGACAGCTGTGTGCCCGCTTCCCCCTGCCCGGCTACCCCGCCCCCGCCCTGCGCACCGGCTCGGAGGTGTCCTTGTGAGCACGGCTTCCCGGACCTGGAGTCCACCCGCGACGGACGGCGAGCAGGGGCTGGTCCGGCTGCCCACCGACCGCCGGCGCCGCCCCGCCCGTCCCGGCCGCCGCCGACTGCGAGCCCGCACACGGGAGTCGGTGCCACTCACGCGCCTCGGCCCTGGGCGGCGTGCCGTCGCGGACGGTTCGGCGCCCGGCGTCGAGGCCGTGCTGCTCGCGGCCTTCGCCGCTTTGATGGCGCGCTACTCGGGCCAGGCCCGCGTGGCCTTCGGGGCGTTGACGCGGGGTGGGTCGCGCGTCGTCGGCTTCGACGCCTCCGCTGACACGTCCTTCGCGGAGCTGCTCCGCCAGGCCGACCGGCAGCTGAAGGAACCGGCGGGCGGCTCGGCCGACGGCGACGCGCCGGTCGGGTTCGCGCTCGGCACGCCCCGCGAGACCGCACCGTACGGCGAGCTGTGCCTGCGCGTCGTACCGCGGGACGACGCCGTCGAACTCGACGCCGAGTACGACGCCGAACTCTTCGACGAAGCGACGGTGCGGCGTCTGACGGGCCATTACCGGACGCTGCTCGAGGGCGCGGTGGCCGACCCCGCGCGTGCGGTGCGGGACCTCGAACCACAGTCGCCGGCCGAGCTGCGCACGACATTGCTCGCATGGAACGACACGCGGACCGACCTGGCACTCCACGACGGCACGATCCACGGCGCCTTCGCCCGCCGGGCAGCCGAGATGCCGGACGCGGTGGCCGTCGTGGACGGCGACCGGCGCCTCACCTACGCCGACGTCGACACCGCCGCGAACCGGCTCGCTCACCATCTGTGGCAGTTGGGCGTGCGGCACGAGACGCTGGTCGGGCTGTGTCTGGAGCGGTCGGCGGAGTCCCTGGTGTCTGCCCTCGCCGTGATGAAGGCGGGCGGCACCTACGTTCCGCTCGACCCGGCGTACCCGGCGGCCCGCCTCGCGGCGATGCTCACCGACGCCGACTGCCGGCTCGTCGTCACCCGCGACGGCCTCACCGATCGCCTCGGGCTGCCGTCGGTGCGCACGGTCCGCCTGGACGGCGACGCGGCCGAGATCGCCGGCCGGCCCGCAGCGCCACCGGACGTCACGGTTGCGCCGGACGACCTGTGCTACGTCATCTACACCTCGGGCTCGACCGGGCGGCCCAAGGGCATCGCGCTGCGCCACGCCGGCGTCCTGAACAACCTGGTCGACATCAACACGCGTTTCCACGTCGGCCCCGGCGACCGGGTCCTCGCCCTCTCCTCCCCCGGCTTCGACATGTCTGTCTACGAGTTCCTCGGCATGACCATGGCCGGCGGCACCGTCGTCGTACCGGCGCGCTCATGGGAGAAGGACGCCTCGCACTGGGCGCGCCTGATCCGCGAGCACCGCGTCACCGTGTGGAACTCGGCCCCGTCCCTGTACGAGCTGCTCGTGGCCCACGCGGAGCGAACCGGCGCCGATCTGACCTCGCTGCGGCTGTCCCTGTGCGGGGGCGACTGGATCCCGCTCACGCTGCCGGCCCGCGTCCGGGCGCTCGCTCCGAGCCTGCGCTTCATCAGCCTGGGCGGAGCCACGGAGGCGTCGATCCACTCGACGGTGCACGAGGTGACCCACGTCGATCCCGAATGGACGAGCATCCCGTACGGCCGCCCGATGGCCAATCAGCGCACCTACGTTCTCGACGCCGCGCGCCGCCCGGTGCCGGCGGGCGTGGTCGGCGAACTCCATCTGGCGGGCGACGGGCTGGCCCGCGGCTACATCGGTGACGAGCAGCTGACCGCGGACCGGTTCTTCACGTGGTCGTACGGCCCCGTCGTCAGGGAACGCCTTTATCGCACGGGCGACTTGGCCCGGTACGACGCGGGCGGGCGGCTGGAACTCCTCGGGCGCGTCGACTTCCAGGTGAAGATCCGCGGGGTGCGCATCGAGACGGGCGAGGTGGAAGCCGCCGTGGCGCGGCATCCCGCGGTCAAGGCATGTGTGGTGGCCGCGCAGGGCGCCACCGGGGACGACAGGCGCCTCGTCGCCCACGCGGTCCGCCGTCCCGGACACCGGGTGACGGCAGGGGAGTTGCGGCACCACACCGCCTCCCTGTTGCCGGCGGCGATGGTCCCCGCGGCGTTCGTCCTGCTCGACGCCCTTCCCCTGACGCCCAACGGCAAGGTGGACCGCGCCTCCCTGCCGGCGCCCCGGGCGGCGGACGCGGACGGCGGACAGGCCGGTGACGTGTGGGAGCGGCGGGTCGCGGACGCCTGGCAGCGGATCCTCGAGGCCGGACCGCCCGGCCCGGACGACGACTTCTTCGCCGTTGGCGGGGACTCCCTCGCCGCGATGCGCATCGTGCAGCTGATCGACCCGCACCTGCCGGTGGCCGAGTTCTTCGGCCACCCCACCGTGCGCAAGCTCGCGGCACGGCTGCGCACCCTGGCCGCCGAAGGCGACGGGACCCAGGGCCTACCGGAATGATCCGGGCGACCGGCCCTACGACGCGTCGTCTGCGAACAGCAGCCGGACGTCGGCGGCACCCCGGGCCGAAGCCACGGCCTCGGCCTCGGCCTCCAGGGTCTTGCGGACGGCGGGGGCGAGCAGCGCGAAGGGGGTGACGGTCACATCAAGCCTGCGGCCGGCGGCCTTGGCCCGCCAGGTCCCGGCGAGTTCCGCACCGACCAACAGGGCGCCGGGGGCACCGAGAGGACGCCAGATCTCCTTCTCGCGGCTCTTGTCGGGGACGAGCAGGGCACGATCGCGTGCCTGGAGGAAGGGATCGCCCGGCGGGAGCAGCCGGACGAGGTCCTGCTTCCGCGCCGCGAGCAGCGCGTCGAGGTCGGCGGCGGGCAGCCAGGCCTTCCGCCCCTCGATCCGCACCTCCTCCAGCTCATCCGGCCACACCGACTTGACGACGGTCGGCTTGGTGCCGAGGTGTTTCGCCACCTCGGCGGGGGTGGCGGGTCCCAGGAAACGCAGATACGCGCGGATCAGCCCGGCGGTCCCGGACGCCTCGGACGGCATCGGCAAACGCGGCTCCAGCGGTTCCAGCACCGTCCCGGACCCGGCCGTGCCGACCCGCACGGCCCCGGGCAGCCCGGCCTGCTGGAAGAGCAGCCCCGAGATGTGCTGCGCTCCGCACGGTGCGCACCAGTACGTCAACGACTCCGGCACGGACGCGCTGACCGCGGTGCTGACCTCGCCCTTGGCCATCGGCGCGGTCACCGCCGTACGGAACGCCTCCGCAGTGGCGCGGAACGCTTCGAGACCGAGCTTCGCCCCGTCCTTGATGGCGGACGTGTTGATCCGGGCGGTGGCGTCAGTGTCGTCGACCGGCCAGAGGGCCGCGGCGAGAGCGGCGAGCTCCTCCCGACGGTGCAGATGGGGAGCGCCCCGGAACGACCACACGGACTCCATCCCGTCAGCGGAGGCGCCGCGCGCGGCAAGCGCAGTGCGGGCCGCGCCGTGCGGCGTGTCCTGCGCCCCGAGGACCAGCACCTCGGGCGTGGTGGACGAGCGGCCGAATCCATGCGCCGCGACCCGGTAGGCCAGTACCTGCTCCCGGCTCACGTCGTTGCGGTGTGTGCTGCTCACAACGGCCCCCTGTTCTCACACGTCCCGAGCACCCTACCCACGGCGCCCGCCGCCCGCCGGGTGATCGGGACGCGGGCGTGGCGTGCCGGCCCTATGCCGTGCGGACGTCCGGCACGTCCGCCGCGAAGCGGGCCCTGAGCTGCCGTTTGAGGACCTTGCCCATCGGGCCCCGGGGGAGCTCGTCGACCACGTGGACGGTCCGCGGCACCTGGTGCGGGGCGAGACGGCCGGCAGCGAAGGAGCGCAGTTGCTCGCCGTCGACCACCGGATCCGGGACGCACACCACGGCGACGACCGCCTGGCCGTGCTCGGCGTCCGCCACCGCGATCGCGGCGGCCTCGTGCACCGCCGGATGCTCGTAGAGCGCGTTCTCGACCTCGATCGAGGAGACCAGCCTGCCCGCCACCCTGATGGCGTCGTTGCCGCGGTCGAAGAAGTAGACCTCCTTCCTGGGGCCGAGGTAGGCCAGGTCGCCGGTGCGGGTCCAACCATCCACATGCGTACGCGCGTTGAGCGCCGGATCCAGGTGGAGCCGCTTGGGAGCCCGGGTGTGCAGCCACACCTCGCCGACCTGGCCCCTGCGCACGGGTGCGCCGTCCTCGTCGAGCAGCCGCAGCCTGGTTCCCGGCCTCGGCCGGCCGACGCGTGTGGGGCGGTCGGGGTCGTAGTCGGTGCCGATGCTCGCGGGCACCGCCTCGGAGCCGCCGCCGTACGCGGTCATGATCTCCGCCTCGGGCATCAGTTCCAGCAGTTGCCTGGCGTACCTGGCGGGCAGCTGCGCCGAGGCGATGCCGATGGTGATCACGCTGCTGAGGTCGTGGCGTTCACCGACGCCGGTGTCCACGATGCGCATGGCGTTCCACGGGGTCAGCATCACCGAACCCACCCGGTGGCGCTCGATCAACTCCCCCATCAGCTCGACGTCGTCGGCCGGGCAGACGAGGATCGGGGCCGTCGTGGTCAGCGCGAAGATGCCGACGGTTCCGGCGCTGAACACGGTGCCGAGCGGCATGGGCGTGAGGATCGGCGCCGAGCTGGTGAAGGTCTCCTGCAGTACCGCGCCGGGCCCGCGCCCGAAGCTGAGGTTGCCGTGCGGATTGGTGAGCGGCTTGGCCGGGCCGGTGGTGCCCGAGGTGTAGAGGATGTCGGCGATGTCGTCGGCGGCGAGCGTCACGTCCACCGGCGTGTGGTCACCCTGGTCCAGCTCGGGGACCGTCGCCAGCCAGCCGGGCGTGGCGCCCGCCGGGAGCGCGGGAGCGGCCTGGTCGGCGCTGTGGATCAGCCCGACCGCCTCGGCGTGGCCGAGCCTGCGCGCCAACTCGCCCTGGTCCAGGCTGCCGTTGAGGTGGGTGGCTGTGGCGCCCGCCTTGAGGACGCCGAAGTAAGCGATGGCGTAGCCCGACCAGTCGACGCCGTCGAAGTAGAGCGCGACCCGGTCGCCCTTGCGCACGCCCCTGCCGATCAGGCCGTGGGCGACGGCGTTGGACCGCCGGTCCCACTCGGCGTAGTCGACGAAGGTACCGCCCTCCATGGTGATCGGGACCCGCTCGGGCTGCCGCTCGGCGAGGATGCCGAGGATCTCGGGGGCGAACCGCTGCTTGGGCGTGACGGGCCGGACCAGCAGTACGGCGACCAGCAGCGCTCCCAGGCCGAGCACGGCTCCGCCCGTGAAGGCGGTACCGATCCCCTCGGTCAGTGCGGCCGCGGAGCCGGGCCCGTCGTGGCCGGCGGCGGAGCCGAACACGGCGACGAGGACGGCGAGTCCGGCCGAACCGCCGATCTGGGTCATGGCGTCGAACAGGCTGGAGGCGGAGCCCGCCTCGTGATCCTCGACCCCGGAGACGGCGATCATGGTCATGGGGACGAACATCAGTCCGTTGCCGATGCCGAAGACGATCAGGGGGCCGAGCAGTCCGCCCGCGTAGCTGCTGTCGGCGGAGAGCTGCGCGAGCCACAGGAGTGCCGCCGTGTTCAGCGCGACACCGGCGACCAGCGGCTTCTTCTTGCCGTAACGGGCCACCAGGTTCTGTGCGGTGACCCTCGCGCTGACCAGGATGCAGATCATCACCGGCAGGAAGGCCAGGCCCGCGCGCAGCGGGCTGTAGCCGAGGACGACCTGCATGAACAGGGTCAGGAAGAAGAACATGCCCATGAACGCGCCGGTGAGCGCGAACGCGACGACGTAGACGCCGGAGCGGTTGCGGTCGGCGAACATGCGCAGGGGGACGATGGGTTGCTCTGCCCGGGCCTCGACGAGGACGAACACGGAGAGCAGGACGAGGGCGGCGGCGAAGCCGGCCAGGGTCTGCGGGGCGCTCCAGCCGTCCTGGTGGCCGTTGCTGAGGCCGTGCACCAGGGCGGCCATGCCCGCCGAGGACAGGACGGCGCCGGCCAGGTCGAAGCGGCCGCGGCGGCGCGGGGTCTCCTCGAGGGACAGCAGCGCGAGGACGGCCAGCGCGATCCCGACCGGCACGTTGACCGCCAGCACCCAGCGCCAGGACAGCCACTCGGTGAGCACGCCGCCGGCGAGCAGTCCGACGATGGCTCCGGCCGACGACATGCCGCTGAACACGCCGAAGGCGCGGTTGCGTTGACTGCCCTGACGGAAGTTGGTGGTGATCAGGGCGAGCACCGTCGGGGCGACGACGGCGGCGCCGACACCCTGCAACGCCCGGGCCGCGAGCAGCATCGCCGCCGACTGGGCCAGGGCGCCGAGCAGCGAGGCGGCGGTGAACAGGCCGACGCCCGCGAGGAAGACCCTGCGCCGCCCGAGGAGGTCGCCGGCGCGACCGCCCAGCAGCAGGAATCCGCCGAAGGCCAGCACGTAGGCGTTGACCACCCAGGAAAGCGCGCCGGTCGATATGTCGAGACCGCGCTGCATGCTCGGCAGCGCGACGTCGACGATGGTGGCGTCAAGGACGACCATCAACTGTGAGACGGCGATCACGGTCAGTGCAAGTCCCGTGCGCCGTCCGGCCCGTTTGGCCTGCGCCGCTCGGGCCGTTTGGTTCACTGCCATGTGCTGTCACCCTTCGGGTGGGGTCGAGTACGTGCGGCTCCACCTTCCCGGCTGTGGAATCGCGGAGCCGCTCACTCGTGAGCAGAACACGACGTCGATTGCCTCTACCGTCCCTTTCCGACTCTGTGGCGCCAAGACGTTGGGGTGACGGCATGTTTGACGTGATCGTGGTGGGTGGGCGCTGCGCGGGTGCGCCGGCGGCGATGCTGTTCGCGCGCGCCGGGTACCGGGTGCTCCTGGTCGAACAGGCGAAGTTCCCCGCCGACAAGCTGTCCACCCTGTACATCCAGCAGCCCGGTCTGCGCCTGCTGCAGAACTGGGGTCTGCTCGACGCCGTCAAGGCATCGGGGTGCCCGCCGCTCGACCACGTCGTCTATCAACTGGGCGACGACATACGGGTGGAGGGGTGCGCCGACGCGGTGGACGGGATCACCGCGGCGTACGCGCCGCGCCGCAATGTGCTCGACCCGATCCTGGTCGAGGCCGCGGTCGCCGCGGGTGTGGAGTTCCGCGACAACTGCGGGGTGGTCGGCCTCGTCGAGGAGGGCGGCAGGGTACGCGGGGTCAGCCTGTCGACGGGCGGGGGACCGCAGATCGTGGAGCGGGCGCGGCTGGTGGTGGGCGCCGACGGAATGCGCTCCACCGTGGCCGGCCTGGTGGGCGCCTCGAAGACGACCGAGCACCCGCGGCTGACCTGCGCCTACTACACGTTCTGGAAGGGCCCGAAGACCCACTTCGAGCTGTACGAGGGCCCCAGCGGATGGGTCTCCGCGGTCCCCACGAACGATGCGGTGCTGATCTCCGCCTACTACCCGCAGCAGCGGTTCGCCGAGGTGAAGGTCCGCGCCCAGGAGGCGTATCTGGAGAACATCCGCGACAACGCGCCCGAGCTGTACGCCAAGCTGGAGGGCGCCGAGCAGGTGGATCGCCTCTATGGCACGGGGGACCAGCAGAACTTCTTCCGTCAGCCGTGCGGTCCAGGCTGGGCGCTGATCGGTGACGCCGGGCACCACAAGGACTCGCTCACCGCCCGCGGCATCGGCGACGCCTTCGCCCAGGCTCAGCTCCTGGTCGACCGCGTGGGTGACACGCTGGGTTCGGAGGCGGGCCTCGACCTGGCGCTGAAGCGGTTCGCCGAGGAGCGGGACCAGATGTTCATGGAGAACTACCAGGCGACCCTGCTGGTGGCGGAGGCCTCGGCACGGGACAAGCGCCGGATGCTCCTGAAGGCGGTGTCCTCCAGCCCGGACCATGTACGCCGGTACTTCAACACGGTGGCCGGCCTCAGCCCGGTGTCCGAGCTCTACACCCCCGAACTACTGGCGCTGCTCGGGGCCGGCTGAGGGCGGGGGCGTCTGAGAAGGATCAGTTCCACTTCGGGCGGTCACGGGGCTGCATCCGGAAGAACTTCACGTTCCGCCACTGCGTGTAGGCGCTCGCCGCCCTGAGTGTGCCGTACACCCCGTACTTGAAGCAGTGGTCGCCGTTCGGGCCGTTGCCGGTGGCCACCAGGTTCCCGTCGATGTAGATCGCGATCGTGTCGGCGGTGACGTCGTGGATGACGTTGACACGCAGCCACCAGCCGTAGACGTTGGCGGCCAGCACCTTGCCGAGGCCGCGCAGTGTCCCGTTGCCGGTTGCATACGCCCGGATCAATCGTCGGCGTCCCGGTCGGTTCCCGCGAGCGCCAGCACGGCCGATCCCGCCACGACCGTCGAGGCGACCACGGCCATCGCCCGCGGGCACGACGCGCTCCACCCCTCCACCCGCACCCTGGAGGCAATCAACGACCCCGCCTCCCTGGGCTACGTGTACGGCGCGGTCACCGAGCACCTCGGGTGGCGACGCGGTGACGAGGAAGGCACCGTGATGGCGCTCGCCGCCCTCGGCGACCCGGAGCGGTTCCGGCACCTCTTCGCCCGGGCCGTGCGCACCACACCCACGGGCTTCGTGGTCGACCCCGCCTACTTCCCGCCACGGGTGCTGACCTCGGGCTACCCGAGGACCTCCCGCCGCTTCATTGCCGAGACGTGCCCCGAGCGCCACCCGAGCGAGCCGCTTTTGCACGTCCACCGGGATCTGGCCGCCGCGCTCCAGGAGCGCACCGAACAGGTGATGCTGCACCTGGCCCGCCGGGCACGGATGATCACTGGATCGCGCCGTCTGTGCGTCGGCGGCGGAGTCGCCACGAACTGCGTGAGCATCGGCCGGATCATCGACGACGGCATCTTCGACGAGGTCTTCGTCCCGCCGGCCCCCGGCGACGCCGGCACCGCGCTCGGGGCCGCCATCGCCCTGCACACCGCCAGCCGCAGCCGGCGTGGCCCGCCGACCATCTCCTGGAGGAGGCCGCCGAGATCACCGCCACCGTCGCCCTCGTTCAGCAAACCCGCGGCCGTGGCGGCCTGCGAGGCCGTGAGCCGGGCGGGCGAGACCTCCCTCCGCGAGGGCGTGTTCTTCGAACGCCACCTCTCCCACGGCCTGTTCGCCGGCCGTGACCAGTCCGAAGGCGTGGGAGCTCTCCCGAAAAGGCCTCTCCGTCCTTCAATCTGGGATAGCCGTCGACGGAGTGGAGCCGGGATTGTCCTGGCTCCACTCCGTGGTGCGGGCGTGTCACTGGAACTGTGCGAAGAACCTCCAGATCTCTGCTTTGGTCCAGGTGGCGACGCCGCTTTCGCCGGGGGAGCCGTCGACCGGACCGGGTATGTGGCCTCCGTCGAACGCGGCCCATTGGACCGGGTATCCGGCACGGCAGCCCGAGTAGGTGGTGGTGATGTGCGTTCGGCTGCCCGGCGCGGGCTCGCGCGGGCTCTGGGGGGTGCAGCCGTTGTTGCTGACGAATCTGTCGCGCAGGGACCGTCCTTGCGCGATGTTGAGGACGGAGTCGCTGACGCCGTGGATTCCGAAGTAGGCGATGGGCTGGGTGCCGCCGCTGCACCCGCTGATCTGGGCGCCGGAGATGACCGCGACGGCCCTGAAGACGTTCGCCCGGCTGCATGCGAGTGCGTAGCTCATACCGCCGCCCCAGCTGAATCCCGTGGCGAAACGCTGTGCCGGGTTGACACAGAGGCCGCCCTCGATTCGCCGGATCATGTCGTCGACGAAGGTGATGTCCTCACCGCCCGAATTGGCCCAGCCGTTGCCGAGGCCCTGGGGGGCGACGAGGATCGCGCCGTTGTTCGACTGTTCCTGTTGGCCGTAGTAGGACCAGGCGTTCCCGCTCGTGCCGCCCGAGGCGACGTCGCCGGCGGTTCCGCCCCGCCAGTGGAACGCGAAGATCAGCCGGTAGGGGTGGCTGTTGTCGTAGTTGGCGGGAACCCTGAGGATGAAGCTGCGGCTCTTACCGCCGCTCTGAATCGTGTGCGTACCGCTCGCCAGAGTCGGG
This sequence comes from Streptomyces sp. NPDC127197, assembly GCF_042672405.1. Taxonomy (NCBI): domain Bacteria; kingdom Bacillati; phylum Actinomycetota; class Actinomycetes; order Kitasatosporales; family Streptomycetaceae; genus Streptomyces; species Streptomyces sp. NPDC127197. The sequence goes on from NZ_JBHXVG010000014.1 coordinate 208,838, forward strand.
GCGCTGCCGCATCCGCCGCCGCCACCGGACGACAGCTTGATCATCTGCCATTGCTGGTTGGCGCCGCCCCAGTCGGTGTACTGGACGACGTTGCCGCCGTCGGCGGTGGAGGCGCCCTGCACCTCCACCGCCTTGCTGCTGGTGCGGTTGATCAGCCGGACGTGGCCCGCGTCGGAGTCGGCCAGGCGGAACTGCTGGTTGGCCCCGTTGTGGTCGGCCCACTGCTGGATCGCGGCACCGTCTGCGGTCGAGGCACCGGCCACGTCGAGAACCTTGCCCGAATGCCGGGCCTTGAGGCGGTAGAAGCCGCCGCCGGAGTCCACGAACTGCCACTGCTGATGGGCTCCGTCGTTGCGCGTCCACTGGCTGACCCGCGCGCCGTCGGCGGTGGACGCGCCAGAGACGTCCAGCGCCTTGCCGCTGTTGCGATTGACCAGGACATACCAGGCATTCGTGTCCACCGTCGCCGCCTCGGCGGGCGCCGGATTCACCGCGGCGAGCATGCCGATCGCGAGGGTCGCCGCCACCACGGCGGCGACCCGGGACCACCAGCGATGCCTTCGTGGAGGGGCGGGGGAAGCCGCACCGTAGGTCTTCATCGATTCACCCTTTCGTCTGTGGCAGGTCCCATCAGGTGCGGGTCCAGCGTTGGTTGCTGCCGTTCGAGCAGGAGTAGAGCTGGATCAGGGTGCCGTTGGCGGTGCCGCCTGCGACGGCGTCGAGGCAGAGGCCGGACTGGACGCCGACGATGGATCCGTCGGAGTTGAGGCGCCATTTCTGGTTGTCGCCGCCCCAGCAGCTGTAGATCTGGACTTTGGTGCCGTTGCCGGTGCCGGCGGCGTCCAGGCACTTGTTGCCGTAGACCCTGAGCTCGCCGGCGGCGGTGTACGTCCACTGCTGGTTGGTGCCGTTGTGGCAGTCCCACAGGTGGAGCTGGGTGCCGTCGGTGGTACTGGTGCCGGGCACGTCCAGGCAGCGGCCCGACCCGACGCCCTTGATCGGTCCGGAATCCGAAGGGGGCGTAGGGGAGCCGCCGTTGAGTGCGTTGAGGACGGCGGTGTAGGCGGGCTTCTTGCTGCCGTCGCCGTTGAACAGCAGCGGCGTGTGCTCCGGTCGCCAGGAGTCGGTGTCGCGCACACCCCAGACGGTGATGCCGAGGCAGCGCGGGACGGCCAGGCAGTCGTTGATCACGTTGGCGTAGGTCGTGGCCGGGGCACCCTGGATGTCGAGTTCGGTGATGGCCACGTCGACGCCGAGGGCGGCGAAGTTCTGCAGGGTGGTGCGGAAGTTGCTGTTGTAGGGGCTGCCGCTGTTGAAGTGCGACTGGAAGCCGACACAGTCGATCGGCACGCCGCGCTGCTTGAAATCTCGGACCATGGCGTACATGGCCTGGGTTTTGGCCGAGGTCCAGTTCTCGACGTTGTAGTCGTTGTAGCAGAGCTTGGCGGCCGGGTCGGCGGCGCGCGCGGTGCGGAAGGCGACCTCGATCCAGTCGTTGCCGGTGCGTTGCAGGTTGGAGTCGCGCCGGGCTCCCGAACTGCCGTCGGCGAAGGCCTCGTTCACGACGTCCCACTGGGCGATCTTGCCCTTGTAGTGGGCCATCACGCCGTTGATGTGGTCGATCATCGCCTGGCGCAGCGTGCTGCCGCTGAGGCTCTGCATCCAGCCGGGCTGCTGGGAGTGCCAGGCCAGGGTGTGGCCGCGCACCTGCTTGCCGTTCTGCACCGCCCAGTTGTAGACGCGGTCACCGGCGATGAAGTTGAACTGGCCCCGCTGCGGTTCGGTGGCGTCGATCTTCATCTCGTTCTCGGCTGTCACCGAGTTGAACTCACGGCCCGCGATCGTCGTGTACGCCGAGTCGCCCAGCCTGCCCGAGGCGATGGCGGTGCCGAAGTAGCGGCCGCTCTGCGCCGCCGCGGCGCCGAGCGTGTTCTCGGCGGCGTGTGCGGTCGGCGGCGCGACCAGTGCGGCGACCGTACCGAGGACGCCGACGACCAGCGCCAACAGCAGGCCGCGGATCTTCCGGCGGACAACGGGTCTGGGAAAGGCATACGAGCCCATGACTGTGCCTCCAAGGTAGAAATCACGGAAGGACTGAAGTGCAGGGGAATGCGTCCGCTCCCACTCGGTAGACGGACGGGGCGGGCCGGAACCCGGGCAGCACGGAATCACCGGACACCGCGGTCATGGGACCGGGACGATCCCAACCGGCACGGACGGCACCCGGTCGGCCGTCGGGTGACGTACGGCGGGCGGCGGCGGTGTTTCGACACAGGCATGGGGGTACTCCATCGCGGCTCAGCCGGGGGACCGCCACGCGGCGTCGCGTACCTCTCCAACTGCGCGAAGAGCCAGGATGCGCTGGTGCGAACCTCACCGGAACGAAACGGGGTGGCGCAGGTGCTTTGGTGCGCGGATCCGTCGTGCAGCTGTGCGTGGATCTGCCGTGCAGCACAGATTGCTCAGGGCCGACATGGTTCGACATCTCGAACCATGGCCGGTTCCCCAGACAGGGATGATTGAGGTATTGACGATGCATCGTCAATACTCCCCGCAGAAGAAGTTTCGGTTCCTCGCCCGAGACTTTCCGGAACCCCGGCGAGCCGGAAGGCGAACCCCCGGCGCCGCCGTCGGCGGATGCCGTAGGGCCGGGGCCGGGACGAGTGTGCGGACGCTGCTTGCTCGGCTTCTCACCTCCGCGGACGCCTTGGACTGGCGAGCTGTATCCGCAAACTCCGGAGTGGTTCCGGTCGGCGCGACAGCTTGTCAAGCCCAAAGGGGGAGGCGCCGATTGTGGACAGATCGGTGACAGGCCTTGACCAGAGGGCCCCACATTCCTAGCTTGTGGCGTCGAAGCATCCGGGAATTCTTCGAAACTTTCGAGATTGTCCCTGTCCCCCGGCACGTCCGCTCGCCGGTTCATCGGGGTCACCTCACCCCCGCCACCAAAGGAGGCCCTCTGATGTGGTTTCGCCACCCGTCCCCGATCCGTCCAAGACGCTTACTCGCCGTCCTTGCGCCCTTGCTGCTCGTGGCTACCTTCCTCGGCGCCCAGCCCGCCGGCGCGGCGACCGTAGACCCCAACGCCTCGTATGTGCTGGTCAACCGCAACAGCGGCAAGGCCCTGGACGTCTACAACCTGGCGACCAACGACGGCGCGCGCATCACCCAGTGGACCAGGAACGATCAGAACCAGCAGCAGTGGCAGTTCGTCGACGCCGGCGGCGGTTACTACCGCATCAAGTCCCGCCACTCCGGCAAGGTGCTGGACGTCCAGAACGCGTCCACCGCCAACGGCGGCCCGATCGTCCAGTGGACCGACCTGAACGCCACCAACCAGCAGTGGCGGCTGGCCGACAGCTCGGGTGGCTACGTGAGGCTGATCGCCCGCCACAGCAACAAGGCCCTCGAAGTACAGGGCGGCTCCACCGCCGACAACGCGAACATCGTCCAGTACGACGACTGGGGCGGCACCAACCAGCAGTGGCAGCTCGTCCAGGTCGGCGCCGGCAACCCCGGCACGTGCAATCTTCCGTCGACATACCGCTGGTCATCGACGGGCGCGCTGGCGCAGCCCAAGTCGGGGTGGGTCTCGCTCAAGGACTTCACCGTCGTCCCCTACAACGGCAAGCAGCTCGTCTACGCGACGACGCACGACACGGGGACGAGTTGGGGTTCGATGAACTTCGGCCTGTTCACCAATTGGTCGGAGATGGCCTCGGCCAGCCAGAACACGATGTCAGCTTCCACCGTCGCGCCCACGCTCTTCTACTTCGCGCCGAAGAACATCTGGGTGCTCGCCTACCAGTGGGGCGGGACCGCCTTCTCCTACCGGACGTCGAGCGACCCCACCAACCCGAATGGCTGGTCATCACCGAAGGAGCTCTTCTCCGGAAGCATCACCGGCTCCGGAACAGGACCCATCGACCAGACGCTCATCGCTGACGGGACGAACATGTACCTGTTCTTCGCCGGTGACAACGGCAAGATCTACCGGGCCAGCATGCCGATCGGGAACTTCCCGGGCAGCTTCGGCACGACCTCAACAGTGATCATGAGCGATACGACGAACAACCTGTTCGAAGCCCCGCAGGTCTACAAGCTCCAGGGCCAGAACCGCTACCTCATGATCGTCGAGGCGATCGGCTCGCAGGGCCGCTACTTCCGCTCGTTCACGGCCACCAGTCTGAACGGCTCATGGACACCCCAGGCCGCGACCGAGAGCAACCCCTTCGCCGGCAAGGCCAACAGTGGCGCCACCTGGACCAACGACATCAGCCATGGCGAACTGATCCGCACCAGCCCCGATCAGACCATGACCGTCGACCCCTGCAATCTGCAGTTGCTCTACCAGGGACGCAGCCCCAACTCCGGCGGCGACTACGGCCTCCTGCCCTACCGTCCGGGTCTGCTGACACTGCAGCGCTGACGGCGTGACACGAGTCCGGCTCCGGTATGGAGCCGGCGTGGGGGGGGGGGGGGGGGGGCCCCCCCCCCCCCGGGGGCGCGCCCCCCCCCCCCCCCAACGGCCGCCGGGGGGGGGGGGGGGGCCACCAAACCACACCCC
>NZ_JBHXVG010000014.1:213414-229064 GCF_042672405.1 Streptomyces sp. NPDC127197
GTGGGGGGTTTTGTTACCCGGGCTGGGGGGGGGGTGTTCCCGTTGGGGGGTTCGTTTGGGGGGGGGGGGGGGGGGGGGGGGGGGCGGCCCCCCCCCGCCCGGGTCACGCGACAACGTCAGCGCTCATACGGCGACGGAGCGCGGGGGCGGGCAACGCTCACCAGCCCGAGGGTCACCCCGTAACGCGGTGCCGCCGCCGGTGGCGCTTGCTACTGCGGTTTCAGGATGGGGTGGGTGGGTTCATAGCCAGGCCGGTGGCAGTGAGGCAGCCGTCGATCAGGTGTGGCAGGAGCTGGATCCTGCGTAACTCCCGGCGGAGCACACGGTCGAGGTGGTCGGGTGTGCCGAAGGCGGTGTTGGCCATAGCTCTGCGTACCAGTGACCAGAGGGCCTCGACGGGGTTCAGGTCGGGCGCATAGGGCGGGAGGCGGACGGTGGTGAGCCAGTCGTGCTCGGCCTCGTACCGTTTCAGCCCGGCCGCCAGATGGGTGTTGAGATTGTCCCGGACCACCACGATCGGGCCGCCGAGCTGGATGTGTGCGCGGACCAGCAGATCGCGGTAGTCCTGCCAGGAGAAGCTCTTGCGTGCGCCTTTGAAGAGGAGGTGGTTGCGGGGCCGGTGGATGAGACGGCTTTCCACGCCCGGTTTGTAGCAGCACAGGGCGGCGACCGAGGTCCTGCGGCGGGATCGGCCCGGGGGTTGACGCCGACCGGGCCGGCCTGCGCGCGCTGCGCATCCGCTACTCCAACCCCGAACAGGCCGAGGCCACGCACGACAACCCGGACCCACTGATGGACGCTCTAGTACTCCAGTGCGGTTTCGTGGCCTATCCAGCAGGTTCGTCGAGGGATCTCCTTTGGTGGTGGCTGCGTCGGGCAGTTGCCTGGTGGCGTCTGCGCCAGGTGGACCAGTGCAGCAGTCTGCCTGCGGTCACGGCCGGTGGGTTGAACACGGCGGTGAGCAGGTGGCGGATCTCCGGGACGGTCAAGGGGGCCGGGTCGCTGCTGTGGGTCGAGTGGCGCGGATCGGTGGGCCGGTCGGGGGCCGCGCTGGCGGCGACGGCGGTCAGGAAGGCCAGGGCGAGCATGGCGAGGGTGATGTGCCGGTGCCATGAGGTCCAGTGCCGGACTTGGTAGTGGTCGAGGCCGACGTGGCTTTTGGCGGCCGGGAAGCACTCCTCGATGCTCCAGCGGGTGCCGGCCACGCGGACCAGTTCGGCCAGCGTCACCGTGGTGGGTGACCAGCACAGGTAGAAGGCGAGCTCGCCGGTGGTCAGGTTGCGGCGGATCAGCAGGTGACGGTGGCTGTCGCTGCCGATGTGAACCCAGGCCCAGCCGTAGTAGCACGGGCCCTTCGCCCCGTTGCCGGCGCTGTGCCGTTGCCAGGCCGTGGCGGACGGCCGGCGACGGTGTCCGCGCGGACAAGGGTGCGGCCCTGGTTGATCCGCACCCGGGTGGAGCAGGCGACGGCCAGCACATAGCCGATGCCGCGTGCTTCCAGGACAGGCCGTAGGTGAGGGTCCTGGCCGTAAGCTTCGCCACCGGTCACCCAGGAAGCGGTGATGCCGGCGTCCAGCGTGGCGGCGATCATCTCCCCGGCCAGACGAGGCTTGGTCGCGAGCTGCACCTTCTCGGGTATTCGGGCCTCGCGGCGGCGCTCGGGGTCGGTGCACCAGGAATGCTCGGGCAGGTAGAGCCGACGGTCGATCAACGCACGCCCCCGGTCGGTGGCCAGGGCGAGGAAGACGCCGACCTGGGAGTTTTCGATGCGTCCCGCGGTGCCGGTGTACTGCCGCTGCACTCCCGCCGAGGCGGTGCCTTTCTTCACGAAGCCGGTCTCGTCCACGATCAGCACCGCGCCGTCGGTGCCGAGGTGGTCGGCGGCGTAGGCGCGCAGGTCGTCACGGACGGCATCGGCGTCCCAGCGGGCGTAGCGCAGCAGGCGCTGCATCGGCCCGGGCCGGGCGTGACCGGCCTGCTCGGCCATCTGCCGGCAGTTCTTGTGCTCGACACTCGACAGCAGCCCGAGCAGATAGGCGCGGGCGGTGGCCCGTGGCTCAACCCGCCCGAACCGTCCCGCGATTCGGGCCATGGCCTGGTCGAACATCGCCCGCCGGCGGGCAGGGTCTACGCTATGGCCTGCGGCCACCGCACGATCTTCAGGAGTCCACACAACCCCCGATGATCACGCGGTGGCCGTACCCGTTCTCAGCCGGGCCCACCACAAGATCGCGAAGTGAGACTGGAGTACTAAGTGGTCGGCTCCGTAAGTCCTTCGGGGGTTGACTCCGGAGTCGGTGTCGTGTCTGGCGTCTACTCAGCTGCGCTCAGGGTCGCTGCCGGAACGGGGCGAGCGTGGCGCGCACGAGATCGGCGGCGCCCCAGTCGGGATCGAACTGGGCGATCACGGCCAGGTGCTGGCGTAGCTGGAGGATCGGCATGCGTTCGCGCCAGTCGCGGTCGAGCCCGGTCAGCTCGGCGTACAGCTTGAAGAACACGTGCGCCTCGGGCGGCGGCGCCGTCGTCCACAAGTGGGCCAGGTCGACCTCGGCCCACGTGTACGACACGGCCGGGTCGATCAGCGCGGGCCGCCCGTCGGGGGTGGCCATGACGTTCAGCGCCCACAGGTCGCCGTGCGTCAGGCACGCGGGCCTGACCGGCAGCAGCTCGGGCAGCCGGTCGCACAGCCGCTCCAGCGCCGCCCGGTCCGCGGCATCGAGCGCCTCGTGGACGCGCCGCTCGCCGAGCCAGCGCAGCAGACGGTGCTGGGCGAAGAACTCGAACCCGTCGTCATCCCAGGTGTTGACCTGCCGACGACGGCCCAGCCAGTTGTCCCGGTGCCACCCGAATCGGGGGTACCGCGTGGTGGTGTGCAGGTGGGCGAGCGCATGCGCGAGCTGCTCCCAGAAGGTCTCGGTGCCCGGCCGGGGCTGCAGCACGGACAGCACGAGCAAGTCGCGGTCCGCGAGGATGATCTCGGGCGTGGCGAGGCCGCCCGCCTCGCGCAGCACGGTGAGCCCTTCGGCCTCCGCGGCGAAGGTGTCGTCCGACGGCGGCTCGCCGAACGCCTTGACGAACACCGACGTGCCGTCACCGCGGCGCGCGAGCCCTGCGGTCGCGGCGAGGCCTCCAGTGGCTGGCTCGGCCGCGACGACGTCGGTCAGGCCGGCCGCATGCAGGCGTTCGAGCAGGAAGGACATCGCGCCTGTCACGGGTGTGCTCCTGTCGCCGTAGTCGAGATCAACGATGGCGGATCCGGGCTCAGATGCCGGGGCGGTGAAGTAGAGGCCGCAGGCACAGTCCAGGGCTTCTTCGGGAGTGCCGACGAAGCTGCCGGTGGGCAGGATGGTGTCTTCGTACTTGTCGGTGCCGGCGAGGTAGAGGGCGAAGCCCCAGGTGCTGGCGGAGCCGCCAAAGCGCAGACGCATGAGTTTTGACTCGCCGTCGGCAAGTTCGCCGTCGACGTAGGCGAACTGACCGCGGTAGCGGACGTCCAGGCCGGCGAGCTTGGGCCAGGCGGTACGGGCTCGCGCGGTCAGCTTCTGGGCGAGGGAGGCCTTGGTCGACTCCGGCACGGTGGGCACGGGTCATCCTGCCTGGTCTCCGGCGTCAGTGGTGCGGCAGGCTCCAGCCGGTAAGATCCACTTCTGCTGATCGGCCTGCCGGCCTTGCCCCTTGCCGCCGCCTGCCCGATATCGCTGACCGCCTCGCAGAGGCACCGGCTGAGAAAGATGGCCTACGGCCGAAAGACTCCCCACCAGAGCCGGACGCGGGCGCATGTTGTGCTCCACGCGGCACGGGGCCGCTCCAACGCGCGCATCGCCCGCGAGACGGGTCTGCACGTGGACACCGTGCGGACCTGGCGGGGCCGGTTCGCCGAAGAGGGTATGTCCGGGCTGGCCGACCGCCCGCGCCTCGGTCGACCGTCCTCGTTCACCGCGCTGCAGGCCGCCCTGGTCAAGGCGCTGGCCTGCCAACTGCCCGCCGAGACCGGCGCCCCGCTGGCGCGCTGATCGTGACCGGAGTTGGCCCGCGAGGCCATGCAGCGGGGCATCGCCCCGGCCGTGTCGGCCTCCACCGTGCGCCGCCGGCTGGACCAGGACGCGCTCAAGCCCTGGCAGTACCGCTCCTGGATCTTCATCACCGACCCCGACTTCCGCGCCAAGGCCGAGCGTGTGCTGGGCCTGTACGCGCGCACCTGGCGGGGGCGGCCGCTCGGCGCGGACGAGTACGTCATCAGCGCGGACGAGAAGACCTCCATCCAGGCCCGATGCCGCTGCCACCCCACGCTCGCCCCCGGGCAGGCCCGGGCGATGCGGGTGAACCACACCCACGGCCGCGGCGGCGCCCTGCCACGCACCTGGCACGCGTGATCCGCGCCGAGACCGGTCTCACGGTCGTGTCGTACCTCCGGCGGCGACGCCTACAGGAGTCCGACAGACATGCCGCCGCGAATCGGCGCGGGCCCGTGTGACGTTCGGGCGGGCCGGGCGAAGCAGCCCTGACGCCTACGACCCGGCCGCCGTGAGCGCGTTGCGGATCGCGTCGTAGGCGGGCTTGTGCCTCAGGTTCTCGTCCCAGGGCAGGGCCGCTCCCTCACCGGGAAAGACCGCGGGGATCCACGAGTGCCGGTCCGTGTAGCCCCACAGTGTGATGCCCACACAGCGCCGTACAGCCAGGCAAGCATCGGTCACCTGCCCGTACCAGTCGGCCTGTTCGGCGAGCCTGGTCTCGTCGGTGGGCAGGATCATGCGGATGTCGAGTTCGGTGATGGCGACGTCGACGCCGAGGTCGGCGAAGCGCTGCAGGTTCTCCTTCAGGCCGCCGGGAAACCCGTACTGCAGGGCGAGATGGCCCTGCAGGCCGAACCCGTCGATCGGGACCCGGTCCGTCTTGAGCCGCTTGATCAGGGTGTAGTACGCATCAGACTTCGGGCCGAGGGCCTCGACGTTGTAGTCGTTGAGGTACAGCTTGACCTTGGGGTCGGCGGCGCGAGCCCAGCGCAGGGCGTCGGCGATGTAGCCGGGGCCGAGGGTCTTGTAGAAGATGTTCTCGCGGTAGGTGCCGTCCTCGTTCATGATCTCGTTGGCGACGTCCCACGCGAAGACCTTGCCCTTGTAGTGCTTCACCACCTTCGTGATGTGGTTCTTCAGGATGGAGCGCAGTTCGTCGGCGGTCCAGGTGCCGGAGGTGAGCCAGTCCGGGAGCTGGGAGTGCCACAGCAGAGTGTGCCCGCGGACCTTCAGGCCGTTCGCGCGGGCGTAGTTCACGATCTCGTCGCCCGCGGTGAAGTCGAAGACACCGCGCTGGGGTTCCGTGGCGTACCACTTCATGCCGTTGCCCGGGGTCGTCTGGCCGAACTCGGTGCCGAGCAGGTCGGCGAACTCGGTGTCGGCGAGCTCCGGGTTGTCGACGGCGGCGCCGAAGTAGCGACCGGACTCGCGGGCCAGTTCGTGCAGCGTCTTCGTCGCCTTCGCGCCGTCGGTGCCGGCCTGGGCGGTGGGCGCTCCGGCGAGGCCGAGCAGCAGGGCCGCGGACGCGGCGAGCGCGGCGGATCCGACGCGGAAACGGCGTGCGGGTGTGCGCATGGTGCATCTCCTCAACTGTGTAACGGGACGGTGCAGTTGCTGTGCGCGGAGCTGGTCTGTGGGGTCACTTCACACGAAGCTCGCAGCGCATCCGCCGCTCGTGCCCTACCTCGCGTACGGGGCCGGTAAGGGTTAGTGGCACTGTGTGGTGGACGTGTTCACTGGATGCCGCAACGCGCAGTTCCAGGGCGCCCGGTTCGACGACGCGGCGGCCGTCGGCGCCGGTGTACGCGGCGAGGTCGGCCGGGAACGTGGCGTGGACCTCGGCGGACGCGCCGGCCTCGAGCGTGACGCGGACGTAGCCGACGAGCCGGATCTCGGGGCGGGCGACGGTGCCGACGGGGTCGTGGAGGTAGAGCTGGACGACCTCGGTGCCGGGCCGCTCGCCGGTGTTGCGGACGGTGAGCCGCAGCGTGGTCTCGCCGTCGGTGGGCAGTTCGGGGGCGTCGCACTGGGGGGTGTCCCAGGCGAACGTCGTGTAGGACAGGCCGTGCCCGAAGGGGTAGAGGGGCGTCGGGTCCACGGTGCTGGGGAAGCCGTGCCGGCCGAGCGGCGGGGCGAGGTAGGGCGCGGGCTGGCCGCCAGGGGTGCGCGGCACGCCGAGCGGCAGCCGTCCGGACGGCTCCACACGCCCGGACAGGACGCCGGCGACAGCGCCGCCGCCTTCCTGCCCGGGGAAGAACGCCTGGACCACGGCGACTGCCCGGTCGGCCCAGCGGCCGAGCGCGTAGGGCCTTCCGCTGAGTACGACGATGACGACCGGCACGCCGGAGGCCAGCGCCTCGTCCAACACCTCTCCCTGTCCGTAGGGCAGTCGCAAGTCCTCCGCGTCGCATCCCTCGCCCGACGAGCCGCGCCCGAACAGACCCGACCGGTCCCCGACCACTGCCAGGCAGACCTCGGCCGCCGCCGGATCGTCGACGAACACGGCGCCCGGCAGCTCGGCGCGCAGCGCCTCGGCGAGCGTCGGCACCTCGACCCCGGTCGGCAGTTCGGGATGGTGCACGCCCACGTGCCGGGGAAACGTGTAGCAGCCCAGCATCGAGGCCTGCTCGTCGGCGAGCGGACCGAGCAGCGCGATGCGCAGGCCGTCGCGCAGCGGCAGCACGCCGGAGTCGTTGGCCAGCAGGACGACCGACTCCTCGGCGACCTTCTGTGCCAGATCCCGCATGTGCGGGGGGTTGAAGTCGACGGGCGCGCCGCCCGTGACGGGCTCCCAGTCGGGGTCGAGCAGCCCCAGTTCGCACTTCTGTGTGAGGACGCGCAGCGCGGCCCGGTCGAGCAGGTCCTCTGGGAGCGGGTCCGCAGGGCTGAAGCAGCGGGCCGCCGGCAGTTCCACGTCGACCCCTGCCGCGAGAGCGATCCGTGCGCACTGGTCCTCTCCGTCGGCGAGCCGGTGCGCTTCCTCAAGGAGTGAGACGCCGTAGTAGTCCGAGACCACGGTGCCGGTGAAGCCCCACTGTTCGCGCAGGAGCCGGGTGAGCAGCTGGGGGTGGGCGTGGGCGGGAAGGCCGTCGATGTCGTTGTAGGCGGGCATCACGGATCGGGCGCCGCCGTCGCGCACCGCCATCTCGAACGGCGGCAGGATCACGTCGGCGAGTTCGCGCGGGCCGAGCGAGGCGGGCGCGTGGTTACGGGCGGCGCGCGAGGCCGAGTACCCGGCGAAGTGCTTGAGCGTGGCGACGATCCCGGCGGTCTCGAGGCCCCGCACGTAGGCGGTGCCGATGGTGCCGACGAGGTACGGGTCCTCGCCGATGCACTCCTCGGTGCGGCCCCACCGCGGATCCCGTACGACGTCCAGGACCGGGGCGAGGCCCTGGTGAACGCCGACGGCGCGCATCGACGTACCGATCGCCCGGGCCATCTCGGTGATCAGCTCGGGGTCGAAGGTGGCGCCCCAGGCGAGCGGCGTGGGGAAGACGGTGGCCTGCCAGGCGGTGAACCCGGTCAGGCACTCGTCGTGGGCGATCGCGGGCAGCGCGAACCGGTTGCCGTCGCGGATCTGGCGTTGCAGTCCGGCGAGGCGGGCGGCGCCCTCGGCGGGGTCGACGGGAACGGTGCCGAAGGGCCGGGTGAGCTGGCCCAGGCCGTAGGGAAGAAGCGCGTCGAGGGCGGCGCTGCGGGCCGCGTAGGTGTGCTGGCCCGGTGCGACGTCGGTCCCCTCGGTGTCGGCACCGATCCAGACGCTGGACAGCTGGGCGGTCTTCTCCTCGGTGGTCATCCGGGCGAGCAGGTCCGCCGCCCGGACGTGGGCGGGCAGGGTGGTGTCCTGCCATGGCTCGACCATGGAACTCCTTAAGGGTGGTGCTGGTAAGGGGGTGGCCTGCGCGGGACTCAGCCCTTGGTGGCGCCCATCGTGATGCCGCCGATCAACTGCCGTTCGGCGACGGCGTAGAAGGCGAGGGCCGGCACCATGGCGAGGACGAGATAGGCGAAGACGCGGGCGATGTCGGTGGCGTACTGGCCCTGGAACTGCTGGACGCCGATGGGGATCGTCCACCAGGTCTGGTCACTGAACACCAGCAGCGGAAGAAGGAAGTTGTTCCAGCTTCCGACGATGGCGAGGATCGACACGGTGCCGAGGGCGGGCCGCGCCATGGGCAGCAGGATCCGCCAGAAGAAGCCGAACGCCGAGCAGCCGTCGAGGGTGGCCGCCTCCTCCAGCTCTCCGGGGATCTCCCGGAAGAAGCCGCGCAGGATGACGATGGTCATGGGCAGGCCGAACGCCGCCTGCGGCAGGATCACGCCCCATGGGTTGTCGAGCAGCCCGAAGGTGCGCAACAGGACGAACAGCGGCAGGATCGCCACGGCGAACGGGAACATCAGCCCCGCCGTGAACAGGGTGAAGAGCAACTCCCGGCCCCGGAAGGCGAATCGGGCCAGCGCGAAGGCGGCGAGGGCCGCGGTGCCCACGGTCAGTACGGCCGTGCCGACCGCGATCAGCGTGGACGAGCCCAGCATGCGCCAGAACGATCCGGAGGCGAGCACATCGGTGTAGTTGGACGCCACCCACGGCGAGGGCAGGCCGAAGGTGTTGCGGGAGAGCTGATCGGTGGACTTGAACCCGGACACGAACGCGTACAGCAGCGGCGTGACCATGACGACGCCGACCAGCCACACGATCGCGTACAGCGGTGCGGAGCGCAGCCTTCTGCGCGTGCCCGCGCTCATCGGGAGGCTCGCATGGTGGTGAGGGCTCCTTCGGTGTCGCGACGCAGCACGGAGCGCTGGTAGATGAGGGCGAAGACGAGGCTGATGAGGAACATGCCGATGCTGATCGCGCTGGCGTAGCCGATCTCGAAGCGCTTGAAGCCGTACTGGAACATGGTCACGGCCATGGTCTCGGAGTGGTGGTCGGGGCCGCCCTGCGTGACCACCCACACCAGGTCGAAGAGCTGGATGGCGCCGATCACGGAGAGGAACACGCTGATGCGGATCGTCGGTCCCAGCAGCGGCAGGGTGATGTGGCGGAAGCGCTGCCAAGGGCCCGCGCCGTCGATGCGGGCCGCCTCGTGCAGTTCGGCGGGAATGCCCTGCAGTCCGGCCAGGTACAGCATCATGTGGAAGCCGAAGTACTTCCACGTCATGACGAGGAACAGGGTCGGCAGTACGTGGTCCTGGTCGGCGAACCACAATCCGCCCAGGCCGTCGAGGCCGACCGAGCCGAGCACGTTGTCGGCGAGCCCGTCCTCCGGCGCGAAGATCATCGAGAACAGGACGCCGGTGATGACCTCGGACAGGACGTACGGGGCGAAGAACAAGGTCCGGTACAGGGCCCGGCCGCGCAGCTTCTGGTTGAGCAGCACGGCCATGCCGAGCGCGAACGGCAGCTGCACGCCCACCGAGAACAGCACGAGCAGCAGCCCGCGCCACAGGTCGCCCAGGAAGACCGGATCACGCAGGAGCCGGCTGTAGTTGTCGAGACCCACGTAGTCCGAAGGGGAGCCGAAGCCGCCCCAGTTGAACAGGCTGACGTACAGGGCGTACAGGATCGGGGCGAGCACCAGCACGCCGAACAGGAGCAGGGCGGGCAGGGTGAAGCTGAAGGCGGTCAGCCAGTCGACGATCCGCCGGGCCCGCGACCGGCCCGCCCCGGCGTCCGGCTGCTTCGGTGGAGCGGGGGCGGTCGCGGGGTCCTTCACGTACGTGGAAGCCATGGCGGTCACTGGCTCTTCGCGACCTGGGTGACCGAACGGGCCACCTGCTCGGGCGACTTGGATCCGGCGATCAGGGCGGCCACCGAGTCGTTGATCTCCTGGCCGACGGCGGGCGGGTACGCCTGGTCGAGGTAGAGCTGGAAGCCGGTCGCCTCGCCGAGGGCGTCGGAGACGAGCTTGAGGTTGGGATCGGTCAGGGCGCTCGTGGCGTCCTCGACGACGGGCATCATCGAGCCCTTCGACACAAGAATGCGGTCGGACTCGGCCGACATGAAGAACTTCAGGAAGTCCACGGCGGCCTTGGGCGCGCCCTTGCGCACCGCGTAGCCGCCGCCTCCGCCGAACACGTCGGTCTGCGCGCCCTTGCCTCCGGCGACGGCGGGGAACGGGAAGAACCCGAGGTCCTTGCCGATGCCCTTGCCCGCGTCGGCCTGGACGACGGGCGCCCACTGGCCCATCAGCTCCATCGCCGCCTTGCCGTTGCCCATCGCGGCCGCCTCGCCGGTGGGCGTGGAGTACGCGGCGCCGAGGAAGCCCTTCTGGAACGGCTGGAGCGCGACGAGTTCCTTGAGGTGCTCGCCCGCCTTGACGAAGTCGTCGCCGGTGAAGTCCTTGGCGTCGGCGGCCGCCTGCATGCCGTCGATCCCGGCGATCCGCATGGCCAGGTACGCCCAGTAGTACATGCCGGGCCACTTCTCCTTGCCCGCGAGGGCGATGGGGGTGATTCCGGCGCTCTTCAGCTTCTTGACCGTGTCGAGGTAGTCGGCCCAGGTGGCGGGCGGTGCCTGGATCCCGGCCTCGGCGAACAGGGCCTTGTTGTACCAGAACCCGACGGCGCCGATGTCGAAGGGCACGGCGTACGTCTTCCCGTCGAATTGGTACGCCTTGACCGACGCCGGCACGAGGGTGTCGGTCACGGAGCTGATGGAGGACGTGAGGTCCTCCACCAGGCCTGCGTCGATCTGCTGCTTGAGAACGCCACCGCCCCACGTGTGGTAGATGTCCGGCAGCTTTCCGGAACTGGTCAGCGCCGTCATCTTCGACTTGTAGGCATCGTTCTCCATCGTCACGAGCTTGATGCGCACATCGGGGTGCGCGGCCTCGAACGCCTTCGCCCGCTCGGGCCAGACACTCTTCGACGGCTCCGTGGTCTGGATGTTCCACCATTCCACGACGGTCCGGCCCTGGCTGTCGGTGTTGGAGGACCCCGAGTCCGAACAGGCGGACAGGCCGGCCGCCCCCAGGCCCACCGCCGAGGCGGTCCCCAGGAACTGGCGGCGGGAGAAGGAGGAGGAGGACGAGGCGCCGAATACGGAAGTGACGGCTCGAGCGGAGGCTGACATGGCACACCTTCCGGAAAATTTCCGATAACTATGCGGAGATGGCCATGGAAGTTACGGGCATGCAAGGGGGGTGTCAACGGCCTTGACAAAAAAGGCCGTCGACACCCCCGGAGCGTTATCTTCCGTTATGCGCGGCGTGGCGGTGCGGTGCTCGCGCGGACCACCAGCTCGGTCGCCAGCTCCACTCGCGGCGAGGCCGGCTCGACGCCACGCGCGAGGTCGAGGAGCATCCTGGCGGCCAACTTGCCCATGTCGGAGAGGGGTTGGCGAACCGTCGTCAGCGGAGGCGCGCACCAGCGCACCTCGGGCAGGTCGTCGAAGCCGACGATGCTCATGTCCTCCGGCACCCGAAGCCCGCGCCGCCGCAGCGCCTCGATCGCTCCGAGCGCCATCTGGTCGCTCGCCGCGAAGATCGCGGTCGGCGGTTCGTCGAGGTCCAAGAGCTGTCCCGCGCCGGTGAATCCGGACTCGTGGTAGAAGTCACCGGGCACGGTCAGGGCGTTGTCGACCGCCACTCCGGCCACGTCGAGCGCCGCGCGGTAGCCGTCGAGCCGGGCGCGCGAGCACAGCAGCCTGGGCGGTCCCTCGATGAACCCGATCCTGCGGTGTCCGAGCTGGAGCAGATGCTCGGTCGCGGCCATCCCGCCCGTCCAGTTGGTGGCGCCCACGGTCGGCGCCTCGGTGACCGGCGAACCGGCCGGGTCGATCACCACCAACGGCACACCCAGTCGGCGCAGTTCGTCGTGGATCCCCGGCTCGAGCACCGAGGTCACGAGGATCACGCCGTCGGACGGGCGGGCCCGCAGATTGGTCATCCACTGCCGCGCGGACCCCGCCCGGTCGTGGATGGCGGAGAGCACCGTGCCCACACCGGCCTCGTGCGCGACCTCCTCGACGCCCCGGATGATCTCGACGGCCCAGGGGCTGTCCAGATCGTTGAAGACGAGGTCGAGCAGGACCGCCCGGGTGCCGGACGCGGCCGGGCGGCGACGGTAGCCGTGCCGGTGCAGCAGGTCCTCGACCCGGGCACGGGTGGCGGGCGAAACGTCCGAGCGCCCGTTGACGACCCGTGAGACGGTCGGCACGGACACCCCGGCCTCCCGCGCGATCTCGGTGATCGTCACCTTCGGCGCCCCCTCCGGGCTCCGCGTGCCTGTCTTGCGCTGAGCGCCTTCCCCGGCCACCATCCCCACCTCCCTGGCTGTACGCCCGGAAAAGCTCCGGGCACCTTCCGGAAACCGTAGGACATGCCGTCGGCCGCCCGCCGGTCGCCCCGCGCTTCCGTCCGACCCCTCGAACGGATGGTGCACTTCGTCACGCTGCGTGAGCGTTCAATGTTACTGACCACGACCGGAGCGCGGCTCCTGCGTCGACCGTCTCGCTCACGATGCCGCGTGGTGGACCTCGCCGTGGCCACCTTCGGTGAGGACGGGGTCTGATATCGGTAGGAGTCTGTGATCGAGTGGTCGGTGTTCCAGTAGCTGACGGCCTGTGAGGTCACCGAGTGTGGTCACCGGGGGCGTACTTCTTCCAGGTGCCTCCGGCTTGGGCGGCGACGGCCTCGGTGTGGACGGTGTGGTAACCGAGCATCTCTGCGACGACCGACGGCGGAGCCTGTAGGACGAGTTGCCGCAGGTGGCGGTCCGGCCGTGGAGGGTGGGGATCCCTGCGGCAGTGAGCCGTCTGCCGAGGGTGGCGGGGTCCATTGGCTGTCCGGCCCGGCGTCCGGGAAAGAGCCAGTCGCTGGCGGGAAGAGTGCCGCCTGGCCGGTTCGGGCGTCCGTCACGTATGTAGCCGAGTAGTAGCTCGGTGAAAGGCTCGGGAACTGGTGTGGGCGGGTCACCGAGGAGGAGCGCGACCTGGTCGCCGACGTGCTGGACGTCGTGAACGGTGAGTCGGACGAGCCGACGGATGGGCTGGGCATAGAGGAGGATCAGGGCAGCCGCGATCCGTTCCATGAGCGGGAGATCGTCGCTGGTCATGATCTTGCGAATCAGGGCGATGCGGTGGTGCTGGCTGATCGGGGTCGGGTTCTCCGTGCGGATCGTGGGGACCTTCAACCGGGGCATGACCTGGTGGCCCATGCTCCAGCGCAGGAACGCTTGGACGACGCGGCGGGCGGTGGCGTCCTGAGCGAACCAGGCGTCGAGGTCGGCCTGGGTGCACTCGCCGACGGTGCGGTCCCGTTCGGCGAGCCAGGTGAGGAAGGCGGCTGCCTGGATGAGCTGGGTGCGGGCGGATCTGACGGCTCCGGGGCCGAGGGGCCGCTTGACCGCGGTGGCCCGGAGCTTGTGCAGGAGATGCCAGGTGGCGAAGCGGTTCAGGAGCTGACGGTGTTCGACGTCCTCGATGGTGTCGAGCCATTCGGGCAGCCGGCGTTCGAACAGCAAGAGGTGCCGGTCGTGGTGCGGCAGGACGCCGGTGTGCATGAGCAGGTCACGGACGTGGGCGACCGACCGTCAGGGCGACAGCGTGCTCAATCCCTCGTGGGTGAGGGGCACTTCCCCGCAGGCGAGGACGCGCAGGATCTTCTGGACGTGCGGTTTGCCGACCCAGGTCAGCGTTGCCTTGGGACGGGGCACGGACCGGACCTCGTCGAAGAACGGCACGAGCTCGGGCCGGACGCGGCCGGCGCCGTCGTCCAGGAGCTCTTCCAACCGCTCGGCCAGAACACAGTTCCCGCATACTCCGCGCAGGTAGCGGCGTGCCTCCCGGCCGCAGCGTTCGCAGTGGAACTCACCCAGGCCGCCCGCGCAGTCGGTGCACCACCGGCCGCCGTCTGGTGCGATGCCAGGGGTGAGCCGGTCGGCGCCGCAGCCGACGCACGGCCCGTAGGTCTCCAGCGCGTGGTCGTAGCAGGCGGCGCAAAGGTAGCCCTCGGGCCAGTGGGCGGCTCCAAGCCGGACGGCCCGGTGACAGCGCGCGCAGAACAGGTCCTCGGGCCGGAGCCGGGTGCGGCTCATTTCTCCGGGCGGACCCGGGCCCGCTTGGGACGGACCGTGGCCGCGAGGTCGACCACGTCGGCGCCGCCGGAGGCGGCGGTGCGGCGCGGGGCCGCATTCTCCGCCTTGGTGGCGATCAACTCGGCGGGAGTGACGTCGAGGATGTCGCAGAGGGCGGCGAGGACGGGCAGGGACAGCCGCTCGGGGATCTGGGTGACCAGCCGCCAGACCTGGACCGAGGACAGCTCGATGCCGCGGTCGGCCAGTAGCGGCGACAGGTCGGAGGCGACGAAGATGCCGCGCGTGGCCATCACCTCGCGCAGCCGCCACTGGTAGCTGACCTGGCGCTTCATCAGGCTCTCCTTGCCGGCCGCAGGGCGGCCTCCATCGTCGCGTCCAGCGCTCTGCGCAGGCTGCGGGTGGGGAAGTCGGAGGATACGCAGGTGTAGATCGCGGTCGTGGACGCGTAGTCGTGACCGACTTGCTCCTGGACGAACCGGGTATCCCAGCCGTCCTCGATCAGGTGGGTCACGTACGACCTTCGAAAGGAGTGGAAGTCCAGTCCCTCGTCCAGGCCGAGCGCGTCCCGGTAGGCAGCGAAGCGGGTGTTCATCTGGGAGAAGCCGATGCGGGCCGAGCGTTCCGAGGGCCACAGAGCCCCGGCGCCGGAAGTGGCGAACAGCGGTCGGACCTCCTCGTTCCACTGCTGGAGGATCTCCGCTGACCAGTCCCAGACCGTCAGCACGCTGCGGCGCTTCGGGGGCGAGCCCTTCTTCGCCTTGCCGTGGCGGATGTAGCAGACGCCGTAGTCGCCGAACTCCGGGCCCTCGGGGTTGCGGCCGAAGTCGACCGTATCCAGCATCCGGGTCTCGTTGCGGCGCAGACCGAAGGCGTACGCGGTCTTGAAGAGCACCGCGTCACGGAACGCGGGCAGCCAGCCCTTGCGGCCCCGGCCGCGAACCTTCGTGACCTGGTCGTCGGCGTAGTCGAAGAACGCCTGCAACTCGTCCTGGGTGAAGGGCCTCTTCGCTGCGTCGGCTTCGGCATCCTCCATGTGCACCGCGGCGTTCCACTCGTGCACGACCTGTATGGGGTGGGTGCCGAAACGCTCTTCGCAGGTCGCCGCCCAACCGTAGGCGGGGTCGATGACGAACTCGCAGAACGAGTGCACGGCACCTTGATAGTTGCGCAGCGTGGAGCGCTTCAGCCCACGGACCGCCCGCAGATCGCCCATCCACTCGTCGAGCATCTGTGGCGACCAGATCCACGGGAAAGTGTCGGCGTGCCGAGCGAATGCCCGCCGCACTCAGCACACGGCCACCCGCATCGGACAATGGCGCACCTGGTACGAGCAAGACCACCTGTCGCTCCAGGACATCGCGGACCGCGAAGGAACGAGCCTGGCCACGGTGCGCCTCGCGCTGCTCAAGTACGGCGTCCAACTCCATCCCGCCGGGTCCCAACCGGGCCGCCCGAGAAGGAGGTGCGTTCCACCAGCCGCGGGGGGGGGGCGGGGGGGGGGGGGGGGCCGCCCCCCCCCCGGCCCGCCCCCCCCCCCCCCCCGGCGGGGTTAAAAAAAAAACCAACCCCCCCACAGCGCCAGAAAAAGTAGTTGGGGAG